>JBDOLX010000015.1 GCA_039832905.1 Desulfurobacteriaceae bacterium
AACCTTGCTGTTTTAGACCTTTCAAGTTTTAGATGTGGACACGATGCTCCTATTTATTCTTTAATAGAGGAGATTATGGAAAATAGCAATACTTCTTATTTTACGTTTCACGAAATAGATGAGAATAGACCACAAGGAGCAATAAAAATAAGGGTTGAAACCATTGACTACTTCTTAAGAAAGAGAAAAAGAAGTTTTTGATATATTTCCTTTGTCCGAAATCCGAAAGGAGGACGACAGATGATTACCATTTTATTTTTAGGGGCAATTATAGTTTTTGTCTTGGCTTATAAGGTCTATGGAAGGTTTCTAAGCAGAAAAGTTCTAGAACTTAACGATGAAAATAAGACTCCTGCTCACACCTTAAACGATGGAGTTGATTACGTTCCAGCTCCTGCGCCAGTTCTTTTAGGACACCACTTCTCATCTATTGCCGGCGCTGGTCCAATAGTTGGTCCAATAACTGCAGCATCGTCCTGGGGGTGGCTACCTGCTTACATATGGATTCTAATTGGAAACATCTTTGTAGGTGGCGTTCACGATATGAGCTCACTTGTTGCCTCCATAAGAAATAAAGCAAAATCCATAGCAGAAATTGGAGGGGCTTATTTAAGCAAAAGGGCAGGGTTTATCTTTAAACTCTTTATATGGTTTGCTCTCCTTTACGTAGTGGCAGTTTTTATCAACGTTGCACAAATTACTTTCAACGCTAAGATGCCCATGATAGAAGATGGAAAAGTAGTTAGTTTTCTTCCAATCGGTGGAGGAGTGGCAACATCTGCTCTAATCTATATCATCTTAGCAGTAGTTTTCGGTTTTCTCGTTTATCATAAAAAGAAAAGCCTTAAGACTTTAACTTTTATTTTTGTCATCTTGGTCTATCTTGCTGTTTATATTGGTCAACAGTTTCCTATACATCTTTCTCCAAATGTGTGGAATGTTCTACTTTTAATTTACGTTGCGGTAGCCTCTGTTACACCAGTTTGGATTTTACTCCAACCGAGAGATTACCTTTCAAGCTTTTTACTTTATGGAGCTGTAATTGGAGCAGGTCTTGGAATTATTTTCTCTTTTGGAAACTTTGAAGTTAACCTTCCTGCCTATAAAGGTTTTACATCAGACATAGGTCCACTTATTCCTCTACTCTTTGTTGTTATCGCCTGTGGTTCTATATCCGGTTTCCACTCTTTGGTTGGTTCTGGAACAACATCTAAGCAACTTGATAAAGAAACCGATGCGTTAAAAGTTGGATACGGAGCAATGCTCTTAGAAGGAATAGTTGCCGTTATGTCAATTATCTTCGTTATGGTTCTTTCAACCCAAGAGCTTGAAATCTTAAAGAAAAACGTTGCTGCAATTTACGGAGAAGGTATTGGAAAGTTCTTAAGCGTTTTTGGAATTCCCCACTACATAGGAATGGCATTTGGTATGCTTGCTCTATCGTCTTTTGTTCTCACAAGTACCGATACAGGAACAAGGCTTGCAAGGTACATCTTCACAGAGTTAACAGGGATAAAAAACAGATTTTTAGCTACAGCAATTTCACTAATAATTCCTGCAATTCTTGTTTTTACAAAATACGAAGATCCTGCGACTCACAAGCTTTTACCGGTATGGAAAGCCCTTTGGCCTGTTTTTGGAGCGACAAACCAGCTTATTGCAGCTTTAGCACTTTTTGTAGTTATGGTTTGGTTAATAAAAACCGGCAAAGGAAAATACTGGTTTGTGGCCGGTATTCCTGCCGTTTTCATGGGAATAATCACAGTTTGGTCTTTAATAATGTTATTTATCAAGTGGAAGTTTTCCCTTGTTGGTATTGCAGCACTTTTACAGGTTGCCTTAGCTGTTTGGGTGTTTGTTGAGGGAGCTCTTGCTTTAAAGAGGCTGAAAAATGAAAGATTGGCTTAATTTTTTTAAACTTTTCTTTAAAGGTACCTTTAGCGATTTAGCAACGGAGAAACTTCAAGCTAAAGCTAAAAACTTAAATGATGACTTCCTTCTACTTATCTTAAGTGAAAGGATAGGGATTCCTAACCCTATGTATTACTATCTTGTAGAGATCCTCCCTTACGTTGCTAAGGATATGAAAGGTTGGAACGTAAGGATGAAAGATACAAAAACCATTCTCAATAGGATTTTTGGAGAACTTGGTGAACCTTAAAGAGAAAATTTTTTTCTTTTCCGGCAAAGGTGGAGTTGGAAAAACAACTCTCTCTTCGGCAATAGCTACCACCTTTGCTGACATGGGATTTAAGACTCTTCTTGTTTCTTTGGACCCAGCCCATTCTCTCTCTCTTACTTTAAATGTAAAGGGACTAGATAATATAAAAAAAATAACTTCTAACCTCTATGCTCTTGAGATTAACGTTGATAATGAAATGAAAAGTTATCTTAAAAGAGTAGAAAAGGAGACTGAAAGAATAGTTAGTCCTGTAATCTTTGAGGAGATAAAAAAACAGATAGAGCTCGCCTACTACTCGCCCGGAGCTTTTGAACTTGCAATTCTTGATATTATTCATAGAGTAGTTTATGAGTCTAAAAATTTTGAAAAGATAGTTTTTGATACTGCCCCTTCTGGATATACCTTAAGGCTTGTGTCTTTACCATCGGTTTTTAACGATTGGATAGATGGATTAATAAACTTGCGAGAGGAAGTTGTAAAATATGAATTTTATGGAAACCTTGAAGAAAAAAGAGAACTTTCAAAGGTTATAGAGAACGATGATGTTATAAAAATCTTAAAAAGAAGGAAGGCACAGTTTGAGTTATTGAGAGAAGTTTTTCTGGGAGAGGAAACGCTTTTTGGAGTGGTGTTAATTCCTCAAAAATTACCAGTAAAGATTGCTAAAAGGACGTTAGAGGAGTTAGAAAGTTTAGGAGTAAAGGTCAACTATCTTTTTGTTAATAAGGTCAAGAGTGAGAAAGAGGTAAAAGAGGTAGAGGAAAATATCCCTAACAGAAAGCTTATATTGATTAAGGAACTAGAAAGAGAACCTATTGGAATTAAATCTCTCCTTTCAATAGGCAGAGAAGTTTTAAAACAATTTTAAGTTTAAACCTATATTTCAAATAAACACTTTGAAAGTTAAGGATAGATAAATGAAGAAAGTGGCTTTTTGTACATTTGGATGTAAAATGAACTTTTTTGAAACAGCTTATATGGAAGAACAGTTTAGAAAGATGGGATATGAGATTGTCGATTTTTCTGAGAAAGCCGACATATACATCATAAACACATGCACAGTTACAAAACTTGCAGATTCTAAGTCAAGGAAGGCAATAAGAAGAGCCAAAAGACAAAATCCCAGCGCTTTAGTTGTTGCTACAGGTTGTTATTCTGAAGTGTATAAAGAAGAAGTTGAAAAGGTTGAAGAGGCCGATCTTATTACTGGAAACTTAGAAAAGTTTCAAATAGTTGACCTTATTGAAAAAAGATTAAAAGGAAATTTACCAAGGATTTGTGTCAAAGGAGTTTGGAACGAGAAAAACTTTTATCCATTAACAATCAGAAGTGTTGAAGGAAGAACAAGAGCCTTTTTAAAAATTCAACAAGGTTGTGAACTCTTTTGTTCTTATTGTGTAATTCCTAAGGCAAGAGGACGAATGCTAAGTCTTCCACTAGATGAAGTTATAAAACAAGTAGAAGAGCTGGTTGACGCAGGCTATAAAGAAATAGTCCTTACAGGAACACATCTTGGAGCTTACGGGATTGATCTTAAAGAGAACATAAACCTTGCAAAGCTTTTAAAGAAACTAATAGAAGTTCCTAATCTTTATAGAATAAGAATTAGTTCCGTGGAGCCTATGGAGTTTGACGATGAACTTATAGAAGTAGTAACCTCTTCAGAAAAAATAGCACCACACCTTCATATCCCTCTTCAGAGTGGAAGTAACAGAATTTTGGATTTAATGAGAAGAAGATATAGCAGAGAAGAATACAGAAATGTTATAGAAAAGATTCTCACTAAAAACAATGAGATCTGTATCGGTACAGACGTAATGGTTGGTTTTCCTACTGAAAGCGATGAAGATTTTGAGGAAACAAGGAAGTTAATAGAAGAAATACCTTTTGGATATTTACACGTTTTTCCCTACTCTCCAAGAAAAAGAACGGTTGCATACAAAATGGGAGATACTGTACATCCTTCTAAGAAAAAAGAAAGAGCAGAGATTTTAAGGGAATTGGGGAAAGAAAAAAGTATTGCTTATAGAAGCCGTTTTATTGGAAAAAAACTAGATGGTTTGGTTTTAGAAGGTAAGAAAGTTTTAACAGGAAACTACATAACTTTAAAAGTTGATAAGGAAATAAAAGCTGGTGAAATAGCAAACGTTGTTCTAGAAAGCATTGGAGAGGAAAGGGAAGAGAACTATGGGAAAGTAATCTAGGGTCTATCAAATCCGGGGATTCTTGGTATTTTTCTTAGTTTGCTGTTCTTGAAATACCATCCCCAAAGTTTCTTTATGTGATGCCCAATTACTGGTAAAGGTAACATAACTGAACGTTTATCATCTCTATAAACTAAAGCTCCCCCCATCGTTCCCATATCCATTAGACAAACTATACTCAAGTGGCTTAGGTATTCTTCCCTTTTATTAAATCCCTTCTCCTTGTAGTAAATGTTCCTTGCCACAATCCTACCCATAACTTCTGCTAAATGTCCTTGTTTTGCCTTCCAACTTGGACCATCTATTGCAGCGCTGTCCCCGATAGCCCAAACGGTTTCATTGGTTCCTACAACTTCGCAAGTTGGATTTATCTTTACAAATCCTGCTTCATTCAGGGGAAGATCCGAGTTTTTGAAAACCTCGTGTCCGGTGCTTGCAGGAATGAACATCGTTAAGTCCGACTTTAACTTTGATCCATCCTCAAAAACGATTCCATCTTTCTGGAATTCTTTTATCCTCTTACCAAAGTGTTTCTTTATTCCAAGTTTATCCAGCATTTTGTAAGCTTTTTCTGCGTTCTTTTCTCCGAGTCTTATTCCTGGTTTTGGCATAGGAGCAAAGAAGGTTATCTCAAAGTTCTTTCTTAGTCCAAGTTTTCTCAAGTAAACATGTAGATTAAAAGCAAATTCAAAAGCAGGACCACCTCTAACCCCGCTAGGATCCTGGGGGTTCCCACCAAACCCAACAGCTATCTTTCCATCTCCCCTTTTTACAAGTTTTTCTATTTCTTCTCTCAGTTTTAGAGCGTCTTCCGGATTTCCACAGATGGAAAAGGTGTTTTCTATTCCCCTATGTTTAACTTTGCTTCCTCCGATAGCAATTACCAAGTAGTCATAACTCCTTTCTGCTCCACTTTCAAAAAAGACTCTCCTTTCTTTAGTAAGTATCTTTGAAACTTTGTCTTTAACGAATCTAAATCTGTTTCTTTGAGCTATTTCCTCTAAGGGAACTGATACGTCCTCAAAAGAGTACTCGCCAGTTGGTATCCAGATGGAAATAGGGTAGATGTAAAAAAAATCCCTATCCGAGATAAGCTGAACATCAAAACCTTTAAAGCTTAAAGCTATTGCAGATTCTACCCCCCCTATTCCTCCTCCAAGAACCAAGACCCTTTTCATCTTTCCTCCCTCTGCCAAAATCTCCATCTCCAACCGTTACCTCTACCACCTCTTCTTCCACCACATCTTCCCCAGCCATTTCCTCCTCTTCCATATCCTCTTCCATATTCTCTTCCCCATCCTCCCCTACAACTTCCATCGCTTCTAACTATGTTGTCACTTCCACACTTTGGACATTTCAACATCCACTTCGGTTTTCCGAAAGGTTCTTCAAAATGAGTTTCACACTCTAAGCAGACAAACTCTCTCTTAGGTATAACTTTCATAGTTAGCACCTCCTAACTTAATTTTAATCTTAAATTAATCCACATTTTCCGTAAAATCAACTATAATTCTCTGAAATTTCACCTTAAGGTGTAGAAGTTGAAAATAGAAAAAAGAATCCCATCAAGATACGGACAAGAGAGAATCCTTGAAATATTAATGAAGTTTAGAGCCCCTCTCATTGTTGGTCTTTTAGCTGTAATGATTTCT
>JBDOLX010000016.1 GCA_039832905.1 Desulfurobacteriaceae bacterium
AAGCTTGCATTCCTCCAGTAGAAACTAAAACCAATTCTGCTCCATAAGCCTGCAATATTTTACGGCGTTCTATGCTCATCCCTTCTGGCATAACTATAATAATTCTATAACCTTTTGCTGCACAAACAAGAGCAAGACCTATTCCAGTATTTCCACTTGTTGCCTCTATAACAGCTTTATCTTTTGTTAATTCTCCGTTCTTTTCTCCTTCCTCTATAATAGCAAGAGCAACCCTATCTTTTATAGAACCTCCTGGGTTGAACATCTCAAGCTTTAAAAAGATCTCTATCCCTTCTACTTCCACTCTTAAAAGAGGAGTATTTCCTATTGTTTCAAGAATAGATCTTGATAATGTCACCATCCTTTATCTCCCCTAAAATCAATATTTCTTTCCCTCTCTTTTTTATCTTTCCCTTCACTCTACTTAAAAGCGTATCTTTGAACACAACAAAACCACCTATGTGTTTTGCTCCTTTTCTAAAATGAAAATCGGTAAGTAAGAACTCCTCCTTCCATTTATCGTACAAGCTTTCGGGAATTCCTCTAACAACTTCACCATTTATAACAAACCTATAGATAGAGTTCTCTAAAGCTTTCCTAAGCCACTTAAGCTTTGAAGTTCTTGTAAAGTTTCTTCTTACAGCTTCTTCAAGAGAAATTTCTTCCGTTAAGTATTCACAAACTATTTTTATTATGTCATTTATCCTATCTGGAACAAGTTTTATACTTCCTTTGTAGGTAATTCTTCTATGCTTAGCATTTTCAAGCACCCTTTTTGTCCAGCCGTCCATTCTTTCGCCGCTATCAACAATACCACCGACAACAATTACCGTATTAGCATCAACTTCTTCGTGAGTAAATTCCTTATCTCCATAAGGGTCAAGAACAATTACATTATCACTTTCAATGTCTTCCAAAACTTGAAAAGGAACGAAAGGATGAAAGAATTTCCCCACATCTTCTTTTGCCCTTTCTTTACAAGAAGTAAGAACAAAGTTTTCAGGTGTAAAGTAATCCTTTACAATACCAAAAGAAATCTCTATCTGATTAAAAAGACTCTTTTTCTCTTTTTCGGAAAGCTTTTCGTATAAGGAAAAATCTACCGCAATAGTTGGATACCGAAAGTTTATATCGCTAAAGTCTATAACACTTTTACCTTTCCTTATTATCCCTGAGTCTGGAGCTTCTTTCCCTAAAAGTCCAAGCAAAGAAACTCCACACTGCTCGTCCAGAACTGTTCCGGGCTTTATAGTTTCTCCAAAGGAAGAAGGTGTAATGAAAGAGAGATCTCCTTTTACAAGTTTATAAGCAACACGGTTAAAAATGTCTCCTCGAGTAGGACGAAAGAGTATTTTCGGTTTCTTAAAACCTTCCTCTTTTATCCTCTCTGCAACAAGAACTTTTGGCTTTTTAAACTTCATCTTCTATCCTTTGGTTTCAAAAGTTGTTCCTATAAAATTAAGAACAAATTAGGAAACGGGGTAGGTAAGATGAAAAAAGGAATAGCGGAAGTTCCGGGTATTTATTGCGGAGTAGGTTTTGGAGGAATAAAGAAAACCGAAAAAAAGCTCGAAAGACCTGATGTTCTTGTTATTTCCACCGAGAAACCTTGTGAATTTGCAGCAGTTTTTACTCAGAACGATGTTCAAGCAGCACCAATAAAGTTTTCAAAATCTATAAAGGGAAAAATCTTCGGTATTGTTGCTAACAGCGGAAATGCTAACGCTTGCACAGGAGAAAGAGGTCTTAAGGACGCTAAAGAAATGGCAAATTTCACTTTGAAACTGTTAGGAAAAGATGGAAACTTCTTGGTAGCTTCCACAGGAGTAATTGGTGAACCCCTTCCAATGGATAGAGTGAAAAAAGGAATAGAAGAAGCGGTAAACAATCTTGGAAAGGCTAAAGGGGAAGAACCTGCAAAAGCAATAATGACAACAGATACCTTTCCCAAAGTAGCCTTTTTTGAGGGAAAAGGCTTTGTCATTGGTGGTATAGCAAAAGGAGCGGGAATGATAGACCCTTCTATGGCAACCATGCTCTCTTTCGTAGCTACAGATCTAAAAGTGTCAAAGGAGTTTTTAGATAAAGCACTTAAAGAAGCTGTTGATGTTTCGTTTAACGCAATTACTGTTGATGGAGATATGAGCACCAACGATTGCGTCTTTTTAATCTCTACTGAAAAGTCTTCAAAAGAGTTTGATGAAAAAGTCTTTGAAGAATTCAAAGGAGGGCTCACTAAGGTTTTAAAAGATTTAGCCTACCAAATAGTCAAAGATGGAGAAGGAGCAACAAAAATTGCAAAAATAGTTGTAGAGGGAGCACAGAGTCGCGAGCAGGCAAGAAAGGTTGCAAGAAAAATAGCACTTTCCCCTCTTGTTAAAACAGCACTTTTTGGAAACGACCCTAACTGGGGAAGAATAATTGCTGCAGCTGGAGCTGCAAAGGCTGGAATAGTAGAAGAAAAAACAGAACTTTTTATCGGTGATTTCCTTCTATTCAAAGGAGGAAGAACTGAATTTGTTGAAGAAGAGGTATTTAAATATCTAAAAGAAAACGATGAAATATTTATTAGACTTAATCTTAATCTTGGAAACGAAAGCTTCGAATATTTAACTTGTGACTTAAGCTATGACTATGTAAAAATCAACGCTGAGTATAGAACTTAAAAGGGGCGTAAAGCCCCTTTCTTTATTCAGAAAGAATTTCTTCAATCGTAATAACAGTTCCAACTTTTCCGACAATGTCAGGTCCTGGTTTAAGAGTTTTCTTTCCGGGTCTCCAGTTTGCAGGACAAGCTTCATCTGGATTTTCATAAACGTGCTTCCAAGCTTGGAGCTGTCTTATAAGCTCGTGAACGTTTCTTCCAACTGGTGGATTGAGAACTTCCTCAGCAACAATAATTCCGTCTGGGTTGATGATAAATCTTCCTCTTCTTGCAATTCCTGCATCCTCAATGTAAACACCGTAATCCCTTGCTGTCTTTCCTGTTGGATCTGCAGCTAGTGGGAATTTAAGATCTTTTAGGAGTGGTTCTACCTCGCAGAAGAGCTGGTGGCTAAAGTGTGTATCTGTTGATACAGCGAGAACTTCTGCTCCAAGATTTCTAATCTCATTAATTTTCGCGTTTACTGCTGCTATTTCTGTTGGGCAAACAAACGTAAAGTCCGCAGGATAGAAACAAAGAACTAAGAACTTTCCTTTGTAGTCCTCGAGTTTTACAGTTGTGTACTCTTTCTTAACAGGGTCGTAAGCGTTTAGACAAAAATCTGGAGCTTTTTGTCCTACAAGAGCCATTTTAACCTCCTTCTTTTGTTTTCTTACCTTTAATGATAATTATTATCAGTTGTAAATTCAATGCAAAAAGATCTATTGTTAATTCTTCTTGGATAGAAATTGGCTATACAATACTTTGCAAATTGTTTGTTATTCTTAATTCTCATATTAACTGAAGTTTTTCTGATAATTTCAATTCATTCTCTAGACACTCTCTCCAGCATTTCCTTTCAACTTTCCAAACTTCTTCTGCTATTTTTATTAAGTACTCTAACTTATCCTATAGCTTCTTACTATATCCCCCATAGTCATTTTCGTTGTCTATCTTCTAACCTACTTCTGGTTTATCAGGTATTATTACAAAAAGCGTGTTGGACGCTTGTAGCAGAGAATTTTTCTATTTTCCAATTCTTAAATAGTACTTCCTAATAGTTAAACAATAGAGTTGGCATCCTTCAAAAAGTATTATTATGCATGGTAAAAATGTCTTCCTCTTGAAAGAGAGAAGTAAAATTTGATTTAATAGTGAAAGTGCATATAATTGACACCTGCAATCCCGCCGAGCTTTGGGGAGGTGATTTAACTCTATATAAGGAGGACAGAAAAATGGCAAAGACCCTCGGTGTTCACATCGTAGCTGACCTTTACGGATGTGATCCGGAGATCTTAAAGTCTGCTGAAAAGATGGCTGAAATCTTTGAAGGAGCAGTTAAACATGCCAATCTAAATAAACTCTCTTCATACTACCATCAGTTTGAACCATTTGGAGCAACAGGGGTTGTTGTAATCTCAGAATCCCATCTTTCATTTCATACTTGGCCAGAACACGGTTATGTTGCCATAGATGTTTATACTTGCGGAGATCATGAGAATGCATTTAAAGCTTTTGATTATATAGTGGAAAAACTTAATCCAGAAAAGGTCGAAAAAGAGGTTCACTTTCGAGGAGTTGTAAACGAGGAAGAGGAAGTTACTTTCTGTGCAAGCGTGGGCTGAGTAAAAAAAAGGGGGAGAATACTCCCCCTATTATTCATCTTCTCCAAATTTTCTTTCAAAGTTTTCTTGTTCAAGTTTACATTTGATACAGAGTTCAGCTACAGGTCTAAGTTTAAGTCTTTCAAATTGAATGCATTCTCCACACTTTTCACAAATTCCGTAAGTTCCTTCTTCCATCTTTTGGAGGGCTTTTTCTATTTTCTTAAGATACTTAGCTTCCCTATCTCTAATTCTCATTTCGAAAGTTCTTAAAATTTCATCAGTTGACATATCCACTATATCTCCAACTTCCCGCTCAGAGTGAAATTCGTCTTCTAAACCCCTTTTTATATCTTCCAACACTTCCTTTCTTCTTTGTTCTAAAATTTTTCTTAGTTCTTCCATTTGTTCCGGAGTTAGGCACTTGTTCCCCTTCATAATTACCTCCTTCTTTATGATGTGGGAAAAGTAGTAACAACTTTGTAAAATGTCAACGACAACTTTAAGGGGGATTGAGATGAAACTATCCAAGAGAGTTTTAAACATGTCGCCATCTCCAACGATGGCAATTACTTCGAAAGCCAAGGAGATGAGGGCGAAGGGTATAGATGTTATAGGTTTTGGAGCAGGAGAACCGGACTTCGATACTCCCTTTCACATTAAAGAAGCAGCAAAGAAAGCGATAGATGAAGGTTTTACAAGGTATACAGCTCCAGCTGGTGTTCCAGAACTTAGAAAAGCTGTTGCAGAGAAACTAAAAAAAGAAAACGGAATAGATTACGATCCGTCCCAAGTTGTTATTACAGATGGAGCAAAACAGGCACTCTTTAGCCTAATGTTATCGGTAATTGAAGAAGGAGACGAGGTAATAATTCCTGCCCCTTACTGGGTTACCTATCCAGAGCAGGTAAAGTTTGCAGGAGGAAAACCGGTTTTTGTAGAAACAAAAGAAGAGAACAACTTTTCTCTTACATTAGAGGACATTAGGCCGGCTATTACAGAAAAGACAAAAATGGTGATCCTGTGTACTCCAAACAACCCTACCGGTTCCGTAATAGACAAGGAGGAACTTTTAAAAATTGGTGAATTTTGTGCTGAAAGAGGGATCCTAATAGCTTCAGATGAATGCTACGAAAAACTTACCTACGATGGATTTAAGCACACAAGCATTGCTTCTCTATCAGAGGAAATAAAGTCAATAACAATCACTATCAACGCTCTTTCTAAAGCTTTTTCAATGACCGGTTGGAGAGTTGGATATGCTGCAGGTCCAAGAGAAATAATTGACGCAATGATAAAGATTAACTCCCAGTCTATTTCAAATGTGAACTCTATCGCTCAGAAAGCTGCAGTAGCTGCTTTGAAGGGTCCCCAAGATTTCTTAAAAGATTGGTTAAAAGCTTTTGATGAGAGAAGAAAATACATGGTTGAAAAGCTAAACGAAATTCCAGGAGTTAAGTGTCTCTTGCCAAAAGGAGCTTTCTATGCATTTCCGAACGTTAAGGAACTTATAAAGCAAGCAAACTTGAAAGATGACTTTGCCCTTGCAGATTACCTTCTTGAGAAGGCAAAGATTGCTGTTGTTCCTGGTAGTGCTTTTGGAATGCCAGGATACCTAAGACTTTCTTACGCAACTTCTATGGAGAACATAAAGGAAGGACTTGAAAGATTTAAATCTGCTGTAGAGGAACTATTAAATGGATAGAAAAATTTATAGAACAGATAAATTTACCTTTTTGGGATATGCCCTTTTAGTTCTTACATATTCTCTGTTTTTTGGACTTTTAGTGGTGAGAAGTGGAGGAGTTTCTATTAACTCTTTAATTTTTGTTTTACTTGTTCTACCTGTTGCTGCTTACTTTTTCTTCCTTTCAAGGAAAAAAGTTATCATTGATAATGAAGGGATAAAGGTTTTCGGTATTACAGGAAAAAAAGAATTTAAGTGGCGAGACATACAAGAAGTTTCCGTTTCTGCTGGAAGAAAATACTTTCTATTCATAGCAGATAAAGAAGGTAAACTGGCTGTAATAGACGATTCAACCGAGAATTTTAAAGAATTACTCCAAGAAATAAAGAAAAAAGTTTCTCCTAACAAACTTCCTGAGAATTTTGATAGTGTAATTAACTCTTACAGACGTTCTTATGGAAGTATAATTCTTATTTACATAGCTTCTCTAATTTTGCTATTTGTTCTCTTCCAGTCTTTATAGCAAGCCGCCGCTGATGGCGGCGGTCAACTAATTTGTATATTCTTCTACTTTTCTAGCTATCAAATCAGCAAATTTTTCTAATTTCTCATAATCTTCTTTCTTTGGTAATCCTTTAATCATTACAGGTTCAAGCCATTCAGCTTTAAGGTTCAAGGTTCTTAAGGGTATCTTTAACGTGGTTAGCCATAACGATTCCGTTCCAGCCATAAGAACCAACAAGGCTAACAAACTTTGTTTTAGGTCTTAAACCATTTACAAGGTAAGCAAACGAAATGACCGCGGGATGGGCACCGGCAAGAACAGTTGGAGGTGCAAAAATAACTCCAGCTGCATCAACCAAGTCCATAGCAATGTTTCCAATATCGGTTGTCATAAGATTATAAGGTCTTACAGCAATACCTCTCCTGCTCAGTTCAGATGTTAGAAATTCAACGATCTTTCTGGTACTTTCATGCATTGAAACAAAAGGAATGAGAACTAAAGGTTTAACTTCATCAGAAACCCATTCCTTGTATGCATTCAGTACCCTTTTGGTATCTTTAATAACAACACCGTGGCTCGGAGCTATTATTTCTGGATTAAGATCATCTATTAGGCTAAGATGTTTCTTTATAAAGTTTCTAAAAGGCATCATTATTTCAGAATAGTATCTTTTTGTTTCTAAGTAAACTTTAGCCTTATTTTCATTAGAAACGTCAAAAAGCTCACTTGTTGCTATGTGAGATCCTAAGAAGTCGCAAGAGAAAAGAATTTTATCTTCTACTAAGTAGGTTAACATCGTTTCTGGCCAGTGAACCC
>JBDOLX010000017.1 GCA_039832905.1 Desulfurobacteriaceae bacterium
TGTTTTCTACTATGAGATCAGCTTCCCGTTCTATAACCTTCTGGAGCTTAATGTCTAAGGGTTTAAGTGCTTCTTTGGATAGTTTTTTACCTGTTACGAGCTCCATAAAGGTAGTGGGAAGTTCTTTGAGCAGGCTTCTAATGGTTTTGTCGTAAATTTTTGATTCCTCTTTTCTCTTCTGGTTGCCGAAGGGTTTGCTCATTTATTCTTCTGCCTCCCATATGTCATCAATAGCGTGCTTAAAGATATGAATGACCTCTTTCCCTTCTGGGTTGTAGATGGGATAACGGTAGGGTCTCCAGGATTTTCTGCGGTCAAAGAATCCTGTTATTTCTCTACCGTCTTTAAGTGCAAAGGTCAAGGTTTTCCCTTTTTTGTGGTCCTTTACAAGTTCTAAGATGATTCGTCCTATCTCTAAGGCTTCCTCTCTCCAAGCTCCAGGTTTTACGTTATCGTAAATCTCTCCAGTTTCTTTTATGAGGTTTTGAGGGTAGGGATTGAAAAGGGAGAAAGCAGAGGTGAAAACTTTGTATTTGGCTATGTAGGTATGGACAGGTTTTGGAAGTTTACCCTTTTTCTGCTTTAAATGGAGTAGGAAAAAGTGAGGGTAGAATCTGAGGAGCTTTGCTTTTATGAACCCTTTTTCTCCAAATGGGTAAATGTAAATATCCTTTCCTTCGAAGAAAAGTTTTTCCGATTCTGGTAGGTTAGGAAGTATCTCCTTGTAGAACTTGACGGCATTTCTTCCTGAAAAGGTTATTTCGTTTATTTCCTGGAACTTGAAAGTTTCTCCTCCACTTATGAGGAACTTTCTTTCTGGGATGGAGAAGTCAAGGACTATGACGTTATTTCTGAGGTTTTCTCTTTTTCTGGATAGACCAATTCTGAGATTGAACGGTGTTTTTGTCTCTTTGAGGAGTGAGAAAAAGGACTCACTGTAGTAGGTAGGGTCTTTTTGATCTTTTCTAAACATTTTAATTCTCCTAGTTATGTAGTTGTAATGTAGTTTAGGAGTAAGTTCTCATTCCTACAAGATTTAGCTGGTGTTTTCTCAAGTACTAGTCTCCGAATTCTCTTTACAGATTCAATTGAAGAATCTGCATAAAAACTTTCATCTTGAAATTAAGGAATTAGAATGCCTGCTTTCAAAATCTCTATTCCGGAAGCAGGTTCTTTATACTCTACTTCAGACAGGTAAGGCGAGCTTTAAAAGCTAATCTCAAAGAAATAATAAGAAATTGGAGCTTTAAGTTTTAGATCAGAACTTTGAAAAAGGTTTTGTAAAGAGGTAAACATAAGCAAGCTTTAAAGAAGAAGTTAGAGAATTTTTATTAGACTCAAAAGTTAGAACCTAACTCCCAAATCCAAGAGAAGAAATTTGCTCATCAATAACAGAAAGGAGTATAAATCCTTGAATTTAAGGATCAGCTTTCTCAAGTTTAAGTCTATTTCCTCTTTTTTCTTTCCGTTTTCCTCCTTTATCTTTTTTACTTTCCGTCTTACTTTTTAGTTCTTTTTTCGCTACTTGCTCTTCTATGTTAGAGCTGATTTCCTATTATAGAGCTTTACTTTTGGCCTTTTTCTAAAGAGCTACTTTTTTCTAAATCTCAACTTAATTTCCTTTCTAAAACTCTAACTTCCTTGCAAGATTCCGATATTCTTTCTTTCAATGCTGATAAGTTTTTGAAGACTCTGATTAAGCTTGTTAAGCTTTGGAATTGTTAAAGTAGGGCCTTAGTTAGCAATCTAAAAGCTTAGTTCCTTGTTTTTCGTAAGGTAGGAGAAGAGAGATCGGTTACCTGAGTAGGATGCCCTTGTGGTAACTTACGAATTTTGAAGGGATAAAGCCCCAGTTTGGGTATGTGAAGGCTACTTTTAGAATTGAACTCCAAAAAAAAATTCCAAAGTGGAGCTTTACAAATTCGGAATTTTGTTTTTAAAGAACAGAGGTCTTATACTTGAACTTCAGCTTAACTTAAAGAAGTGGACTTCAATTTCTGGGATCAGGTTTCTAGAAACGGTTTTAAAATTGCTGTGAGGCTGTTTGAAAAATCCACCAAACAAAAAAGAGAACACCCAGACTAAAGAGGATAAATTTTGCCAAAAACTCCTCGTCCTCTCATAACTCCCTATTTCCTGCTTAATCTTTCCAAAAATACTTTCTATCAATCCCCTAAACCTGTAAACCCCTTCAGACTCCAAAAGCTCCTTACACTTCAACCTAACTTCTGACCTAATCTCACTCCTAAAACTCTCCCTTACCTTTACGTAAGGCTTTAACCTGTTTGTGTCAATAATTTTGTGTAAGCCATTTAGGAGTACCTCCTGGAGAACATTTCCTGAATTTCCTCTCTGGCTTCTAAAAAACCGTTTACTACCCTATTAGACCACCTCTCGTTAAGCATTGCCACCCTGAGATAAACGAACTTTTCAACAGCACTAACCGACGGTAAAGCACCTATGACCTTAATCCTTTTCCTTACCTCCTTTATCGTCCTTTCTATCAAGTTCGTCGTGTATATCACCCTCTGAATAGACTCAGGATACTTGAGAAAAGTAAGAAGCTTGTAAAGCTCCTGTTCCCAAGACTTTACAACCTTAGGATACTTTAATTCCCATTTCTCTTTGAACCTTTCAAAACCCTTTAGAGCTTCCTCTTTCGTAGAGGCTTGATATATCCTCTTTAAGTCCTTCGCTATCTTCTTCCTGTCTTTGGCTCTTACTTTGTTCAGAGTATTTCTTACTTTGTGGACTACACACGATTGAAAGTCTGCTTTTGGAAAGTACTCCTTTATCCTTTCTTCAAGTCCAGTAACCCCATCTGCTACAAATAGGAGGACTTCTCTTATACCTCGGTCATAGAGCCTTTTTATCATTTCCAGCCAGCTTTCAGCTCCTTCCGATGGATTTACTTCAAAATCAAGTATTTCTCTGTACCCATCCTCATCTATACCAAGAGCAAAAAGGACTGCTTCTTTTTCAACAGTATCTCTTCTGACCGATAGCCACATACCGTCAAGCATTATCACCGCATATCTCTTCTTGAGTCTCCGATGTTTCCATTTGTTTATCTCACTTACTGTTACTTTGCTAATCTCGCTAATCGTTGAAGGTGAGTATTTAAGTTCAAATATGCTTTCAAGAGCCTGGGCTACTGCTCTTGCGCTCATACCGGAGGCAAACATTCCAAGGATTAAGTCTTCAAGGTTGAGATCTCTCCTCTTGTAAGGCTCTATCAGCTTGGTTTTAAATTTTCCTTCCCTGTCCCTCGGAATTCTTAGGTTCTTAAGCTTACCAATGACAGTATCTAAGTTCCTAAGGTAGAAGCCGTTTTTGATTCCTCCGTTTTGTCTGAGGAATACTTCTCTTTCCGCTACCATGATTGATTCCAAAGTTTGCTTTACCACTTCTTTAATGAGGTCTGGTAAAATCCTCCGTAGTTCCATTTCTCACCTCCTGGGGACTGGGGTATTTTGGGGTTGTTCCCCAGGAGGTTACTCCATCAAGTTTTTTCTCCCAATAGAGGGCTTCCTCTCAAAGCTTTCCGTATAAATTCTCCTAAGCTTAACTTCCGAATCATAGCTCTCATCGAGCAGAACAGTAAGAACAAACCTTTTGCCGTTTCTCAAATGAACGCTCAGAACAACTGTCTTAACGTGGCTCTTGACCTTTTTTATCTCCTTGCCCCGCAGTATCTTCAAGGATAAATCTCATCTTACTTAAATCCACTACCGTCTATTATCAGGAACCTAACTTGACTAAGGTATCTCCTCAAAAGTCTGCTGGAGATGAAATTGAAGAAGTCTATAAGGAGAACCAGGGGAAGTTGTTTTAGGCGGTAGTAGTAGTAAGTCGAGAAATCCAGAACGTTCTCTCTTCCAAACACCTGAACAGCCAAGTATTCAAGGTCTCTGAATGAAAGTCTCCAAGCTACTTGGAGGAAAAGGAAGGTAAGGATTATTTCGGCTAGGTATCTTTGGTCTTTCACTTTTCGTCACTAAAGAGATACAAGTATCTTATTAGAACCTATCCTCTTTGGTGCATGTAGCTCTGTGTGAGTTTGAATACTTATTGGAAGTTGAGTTTTTTAGCTTTCATACCGGAAAAGATAGACTTTTTTTTTATGGAGCGAAAACTTTCAAACACCCTCTCTGAGTGAGCTTTGCAATAAACTTTGGATCCATCTTCTGGAGCTCCTCAAAGACAACTCTACCACTCTCAGAGAGCATTGACTCCTCTAAGAGCTCC
>JBDOLX010000018.1 GCA_039832905.1 Desulfurobacteriaceae bacterium
TAAGGCTGTATCTAAGTACCTTGACAATGACAAGACTCCAAAGAGAAAGGTTGGAGAACTTGACACTCGTGGTAGCCACTACTGGCTTGCACGCTACTGGGCTGAAGAACTTGCTAACCAGAAAGAGGATGAGGAACTTGCAAAGATCTTCGAACCTGTGGCAAAAGCTCTCATCGAAAACGAAGAGAAGATCTTAGAAGAAATCAGATCTACAGAAGGATCTCCAAAGGATATCGGTGGATACTACCACCCAGATGATGAAAAGGCTACTGCTGCTATGAGACCAAGCAAGACATTTAACGAGATCATCGATAACCTATAAGCAAATTTTTGGTGTAAAATTTGGGGGCTTCTACCGTATCAGGTGGAAGCCCTTTTCCTATGTAAAGAACTTGTAAGGAGGAAACTTAGATGGCTCAAAGGGGTATTAGGGAATACGACGGAAAGAGAATATTAGCTACCCACTGGGACGAGTACTTTGCTCCAGCGTTTGAGTATGACTTTAAATCCGTTCTTGTAACTCCACAGACAGACTTAGATAAGCTTCCAGAAGAATATCCATGGCTTAAAGAGCTTCCTCTTGTAGCAAAGCCAGACATGCTTTTTGGAAAAAGAGGAAAGCTCGGACTTATTCTATTTAAGAAGGAAAAGCCTTGTGATGTTGACTATGAAACTGTAAAGGAGTGGATTAAGCAAAAAAGAGAAGAAGAAGTAGAAATTAAAGGAAAGAAAGGAAAACTTACCCACTTCCTCATTGAACCATGTGTTCCACACGCTCAAGAAGACGAATACTACGTAGCTTTTACACTTGATAGAGAAGGTGATAAAGTATTCATGTCTGCCTTTGGTGGAATTGACGTAGAAGAGAACTGGAATAAGGTTAGAGAAGTTCTTATTCCAGCTTTAGCATCTGACGAAGAAGCTGCTAAGCTTATTGAAGAAAACGTTCCAGAAGAAATTAAGGATAAAGAAAAGTATGCAGACTTCGTAAAGAGACTTTACAAGTTCTTTAAAGACATGCACTTTGCATACCTTGAAATCAACCCACTTGTTATGGTAGGAAACAAGGTTTATCCACTTGACTTTGTAGGAAGACTTGATGACACAGCTCAGTTCTTAGTTGGTAGAAAGTGGGGAGAAATAGAATTCCCAGCAGGATTTGGTGGAGAACTTACACCAGAAGAGAAATACATCAAAGAAATGGACGAAAAGTCTGGAGCTTCCCTCAAGCTTACTATCCTCAATCCAAAGGGTAGAATCTGGACACTCGTTGCAGGTGGTGGAGCATCTGTAGTTTACGCAGATACTGTAGCTGACCTTGGATACGTTCATGAACTTGCTAACTACGGTGAATACTCCGGAAACCCATCAAGGGCGGAAACAAGAGAGTACGTTAAAACAGTTCTTGACCTTATGACAAGAGAGAAAGATCCACAAGGAAGACCAAAGATCCTCATCATTGGTGGAGCTATTGCTAACTTTACAGACGTTGCCAAGACTTTTGACGGAATTATTGATGCTTTCAAAGAGTATGCAGATAAAATGAAAGAAGTTGGAGTTAAGATTTACGTGCGTCGTGGAGGACCAAACTACGAAGTAGGTCTTGCAAGAATTAAGAAAGCAGCTGAAGAACTTGGTCTTCCAATAGAGGTTTATGGACCTGAAACACACATTACAGCAATCGTTAAGAAAGCTCTTGAAGAAAATCCTTAATTTGGAGGAAGAATATGGCAAGACCCGATTACATTCTATTTGACAGAGAAACAAAGGCAATATTCTGGAACCTTAACAGAAATGCTATTCAAAGAATGCTCGATTACGACTACACAGTAGGAAGATCTCCATCTATCGTTGCTATTGTTGCTCCAACACAAAGCAGAAAGTTTGAAAAGTTCTTCTTTGGAACTCAGGAAATAATGATTCCTATCTATAGATCTACAGTTGAAGCTGCAGAAAAACACCCTGAAGCAGATGTTCTTGTTAACTTTGCATCCTTTAGAACTGCTTACAACGTAACAATCGAGGCTCTTAACATTCCAACTATTAGAACTGTAGCTATTACAGCAGAAGGTATTCCAGAAAGACTTGCAAGAGATATGGCTCTTAGAGCCAAGCAGCTTGGTAAGTGGATAATCGGTCCTGCTACAGTTGGTGGTATTGCTGCTGGTGCATTTAGAATCGGAAACGCTGGTGGAACAATTGAAAACATCGTTAAGTCTAAACTTCACAGACCTGGTTCTTGCGGTCTTGTTACAAGATCTGGAGGACTCTTTAACGAGCTTTCTAACATCATCGCAAGAAACGCTGATGGTATCGTAGAAGGTATCGCTATTGGTGGTGATAGGTTCCCAGGATCTGACTTCCTTGATCACCTTTTAAGATTCCAAAAGAACCCTCAAGTTAAGTACATGATAATGCTCGGTGAAGTTGGTGGCGAGCTTGAGTATAAAGTTGCTGAAGCTATCAAATCTGGACTTATTACAAAGCCTGTAATCGCTTGGTGTATTGGAACAATCGCTAAGCACTTTGGTGGAGAAGTTCAGTTCGGACACGCAGGTGCTAAAGCTGGTGCTGACAGAGAAACAGCAGATGCTAAGAATAGGGCTCTCAAAGAAGCAGGAGCTATCGTTCCAGATTCCTTCAACGACTTCCCAGAAGTTATTAGAGAAGTTTACGAGGATCTTAAGAGAAAAGGTGAAATTGGAGAAATTGAAGAACCAGAAGTTCCACCAATTCCAGAAGATTATGCAAAAGCTGTTAAGGCTGGAAAGGTTAGAAGACCTACAAACTTCATCTGTACAATTTCCGATGACAGAGGAGAAGAGGCTACTTACTGCGGTATTCCAATCTCTGAAGTTGTTGAAAAAGATTACTCAATTGCTGATGTTATTGGTCTCCTTTGGTTCAAGAAGAAGTTCCCAGCATGGGCTTCAAAGTTCATTGATATGGTAATCAAGGTTGTTGCTGATCACGGTCCTGCTGTTTCCGGTGCCCACAACGCAAAAGTAACTGCAAGGGCAGGAAAAGATCTTATGTCCTGTCTTGCTACAGGTATTCTCACAATTGGACCAAGATTTGGTGGTGCTATTGACGGTGCTGCTAAGTACTTCAAGATGGCAAAAGAGAAGGGAATGGATCCTTACGAGTTCGTAGAATACATGAAGAACGTTGAGAAGATACCAATTCCAGGTATTGGACACAGAATTAAGTCTACAAAGAACCCTGACAAGAGGGTTGAACTTCTCAAGAAGTTTGCAAAAGAGAACTTCCCATCAACAGAACTTCTTGACTACGCTCTTGAAGTTGAAAAGGTTACAACAGCTAAGAAAGAGAACCTCATTCTCAACGTTGACGGAACAATTGGTGTTCTCCTTGTAGACATGTTCAGAAACCTTGGCTACACAGACGAAGAAATTGATGAACTCATCAATGCAGGAGCCTTCAACGCCTTCTTCGTACTTGGAAGATCTATCGGATTTATTGGACACATCCTTGACGAGAAAAGACTCGCCATGCCTCTTTACAGACATCCATGGGACGATATCCTCTACGACGTTAAGAGACCTGAGGAAGCTTAATATTAGGGGGACTGTTGTCCCCCCTTTTTAAAATATCTAAAAATAAAGACCAAGAAAGGTAAAAGAAGTAAGCTTGTATTTTCTATTTCCCAAGTATTTCTTATCATTGAAAAAGTTAATTTCCCGTAATCCACTAATCTCTAGAATACCTAAACTCAAGATCTGGCCATCAGTGTGATGTTTCTCACCTTTTTCAAAGTTGTATGAATTACTAAAAAACAAAGGATTTTGATAAACTCTTATAAGATGGGAAAAGTCTTAAACGTTTTAACAAAAAAGAGGGGGATGTAGTCCACTATTCTTTGCGTACCTTTTAAAACGTTAGGCAAACAGTTTAGAGGAGAAATTCAAATGAAAAATAGTATGAAGCATAACGATCATAACATAACCATAGAAATGCCTCATCATGAGAAAGATGTAAAGCATGAAGGACATAAAATGAATCATAGCAGTCACCATGCTCATATGGTAGAAGATTTTAAAAGACGTTTCCTTATTTCTTCTATACTAACAATACCTATTCTGATCTTATCGCCCTTCATTCAAAACCTATTAGGTATTAGGCTAAGTTTTCCAGGGGATGTTTATGTTCTTTTTGGTCTGTCAACTGTAATTTACCTTTATGGTGGTTTCCCCTTTCTCGAAGGTTTTGTTAATGAAATAAGAACAAAAAAACCTGGAATGATGACACTGATTGCTACTGCAATAACAACGGCATACATCTACAGCAGCTTGGTTGTTTTTGGACTGAAGGGAAAAAGTTTTTTCTGGGAATTAGCTACTTTGATAGATATTATGCTGCTTGGACACTGGATTGAAATGAAGTCAATTATAGGGGCTTCTCAAGCCTTAGAAAAGTTAGCCAGATTAATGCCATCAAAGGCCCATAAATTCATGCCAGATGAAACTTTAAAAGATATTCCTCTCCAAGAACTAAAACCAGGAGATATAGTAATTGTAAAGCCAGGGGAAAAGATTCCTGCAGATGGGATCGTTATTGAGGGAGAAACTTCAGTAAATGAGGCGATGTTAACTGGTGAGAGTAAACCTGTTCCGAAAAAGAAAGGCAGTATAGTTATAGGTGGTTCTATTAACGGAGAAGGCTCAATTAAGGTTGAAGTTAAAAAAATTGGTAAAGATTCTTTTCTATCTCAGGTGATCGATCTTGTAAAGAAAGCCCAGGAAAGCAAATCAAAAACCCAAGATCTGGCAAATCGTGCTGCAGTCTGGTTAACAATAGTTGCTTTAGTTGGAGGAGCTATTACTTTCTTTGTGTGGACTGTAATAGTGCATAAAGATGTAGCTTTTGCTTTAGAGCGAACTGTTGCAGTTATGGTTATTACCTGTCCTCATGCTCTTGGCTTGGCAGTTCCATTGGTAGTAGCTGTCTCAACAGCTATCGCTGCAAAAAAGGGTTTCCTAATACGAAATCGTATTGCTTTTGAGAAGGCAAGGAATCTTCAAGCAGTAGTTTTTGACAAAACTGGAACGTTAACAGAAGGAAAATTTGGAGTTTCCGATGTAATCGTTTTATCTGAAGACATTACCGCTGAAGAAATTCTAAACTACGCAGCTTCTATTGAGCTACATTCGGAACATCCAATAGCAAAAGCAATTGTTTCTGCATCTAAAAAGACTATGGAAGTAAAGGAGTTCAGAGCCATTCCAGGAAAAGGAGCTGAAGGGAAAGTCAATGGAAAGAAAGTAATAGTTGTTAGTCCAGGCTTTTTAAAAGAAAAAGGTATTCATCTTTATGATGAAAAAGTTTTAAAGTTAGCATCAGAAGGAAAAACGGTAGTATACGTTTTAATAGATGGAGAACCAAAGGGTGCCATAGGTCTCGCAGATATAATTAGACATGAGTCTAAGGAAGCTATAAAAAGGCTAAAAGAAATGGGGATAAAATGCATAATGCTTACGGGAGACAACAAACAAGTTGCTAGTTGGGTTGCGAAAGAAGTTGGTCTTGATGAGTTCTTTGCTGAGGTTTTACCTAATGAAAAAGCCAAGAAGATAAAGGAGATACAATCCCGTGGTCTTGTTGTTGCAATGGTTGGTGATGGAATCAACGACGCACCAGCACTAGTTCAGGCAGATGTGGGAATCGCTATCGGTGCAGGAACCGATGTAGCAATTGAATCTGCAGACATAGTTCTTGTAAGAGATGATCCAAGGGACGTTGTTTCTATAGTTAAGCTTGCACGAGCTACTTACAAGAAGATAGTTCAAAATTTGATATGGTCTACGGGCTACAACGCAGTTGCTATACCCCTTGCTGCAGGTATTCTTTATAATTCTGGTTTCCTGCTTAGCCCAGCAGTAGGTGCAGTACTGATGTCCTTGAGTACGGTTATAGTAGCAATAAATGCTAAACTTCTGAAAATTTAGAAATGTCTTTATTTAAAAAGAAAAAACTTTTTTAAAGGTTCTAAAACACTATAGGTTCAAACTGGTAAAATTCTCCTGCACGCGATTAGTTTAAGTCTTAGGTGAGGAGGCATATATGTCTGTTAGAGTTCGCTTTGCTCCTAGTCCAACAGGTTTTATGCACGTTGGAAATGCAAGAACTGCTCTATTTAACTACCTATTCGCAAGACATCACAATGGAACTTTTATACTAAGAATAGAGGATACAGATACAGAAAGACACAGCGAAGAAGCGGTAAAGGTTATTTATGATGCCTTAAGGTGGATGGGGATAAATTGGGATGAAGGTCCAGATGTTGGAGGGAATTTTGGTCCTTATAGACAGTCCGAAAGACTAGACATTTATAGAAAGTACATTGAAGAGCTTAAAAGAAAAGGTCTTGTTTATGAGTGTTTCTGCACTCAAGAAGAACTTGATGAAATGAGAAAGAGACAACTTGAAAAGGGAGAACCACCAAGATATACAGGAAAATGTAGAAATCTTACGGAGGATGAAAAAGAAAAGCTAAGGGCAGAAGGTAGAAAACCGGTTCTAAGGTTTAAAGTTCCTGAAGATAGAACAATAAAGTTTCAAGATCTAGTTAAAGGAGAAATAGAAATTCATTCAAGACAACTTGGTGGAGATTTTGTAATTGTTCGCTCAAATGGGATGCCTGTTTACAATTTTGTTGTTGTAGTTGACGACGCCTTAATGGGAATCACACACGTTATTAGGGGAGAAGATCACATATCCAATACTCCTAAGCAGATACTAATCTACGAAGCTTTAGGGTTCAAAGTTCCACAGTTTGCTCACCTTCCGATGATACTTGGTCAGGACAGAAGTAAACTATCAAAGCGCCACGGTTCAACAAGTGTTAAGGAGTTTCAAGAAAAGGGTTATCTATCTGAGGCCTTTACAAACTTCTTAGCTCTCCTTGGCTGGTATCCAAAAGATGGAAAGGAAATTCTATCCTTGGAAGAACTTATTGAGAGATTTGACATAAAAGACGTAAATAGCGCCCCTGCTGTTTTTGATACAACAAAACTGAATTGGATGAATCAGGTTTACATTAGAAACTACCCTGTAGAAAAACTAACAGAACTCGTTATTCCATACCTTGAAAAAGCTGGATTTAAAGTAGATAACTACGAGAAAGATTGGCTAGCTAAAGTGATTGAGGCAACTAGGGAATACTTTACGGTTCTCTCTGATGCACCAACGTATATGGAAACTTTCCTAAAGGATAACTTTGATATCGAAGAAGACGCAAAGAATTTTGTCTTAGAAGATGAATTAAGGCTCAAAGTTATTGAAACTTTTTACAACAAAGTTAAAGATCTTCAAGACGAACTAACAAAAGAGAAGTTTAAGGAAGTTGTAAAAGCGGTAGGAAAAGAACTCAAAGCTAAAGGAAAGAACCTATTTATGCCTGTGAGGGTAGGACTTACCGGAAAAACTAAAGGGGTTGAACTTGATATTCTGGTAGATCTTCTTGGAAAAGAAAGGGTATTAAAAAGACTTGAAAACAGTATTGAAAAGCTTAAGCGGGAGTAGGGGATGGCTGAAGCTCAAAATTTAAAAGAAAAAGTGTTTTTCATTCTTACGGGTATTAGACTCCACGCTAAAGAGTATTTTCTACGTCTAACCGGTCTTTTTAAGAGATATGAATACTGTATAGCCTTTCCCTCTATTCCAGAAGGATTGAGAGCTGAAAAGTACATAAAAGGATTTAAGGCAGTTTCTATCCCCATACCTAATGAAATTTTCGAAGAGTGTGGTGTAGGAATACTGGTAAAAGAAGAGGATAAAGATAGATTAATAAAACATCTGAAAGATAATGGTATCCTAATTTCTGGAGTGTTCAAAAGGGTGGAGGATACTTTTCAAGAGGTTGAAAAGCCGTGAAAATAGCTATACTTGGTTCAGGTAGCTGGGGAACAGCATTAGCTATTCACTTTGGAAAGGCAGGTTTTGAAGTCTTCCAATGGTGTAGAGAGGCAGAGGTAGCAGAGAATATAAATGAAAAGAGAGAAAATCCATTTTATTTGAAAGGTTTCAAATACCCAAAAAATGTAAGAGCTACTTCTAATTTAAAAGAAGTTTTCAAAGAGAACTGTAACCTCTTCTTTTCTGTTATTCCTACCCAGTTTACAAGAGACTTTTGGAAAGAGATAAAGCCTTTTATAAAGGATCAAAAGGTTATCTGTGCAAGTAAGGGAATAGAGATAGAAACCCTTAAAACACTATCTATGGTCTTTGAGGAGATTTTTGGGAAAGTTGACAACTATTACGTTCTTTCTGGTCCTACTTTCGCAAAAGAGGTAGCTGCTGGACTTCCGGCAGCTGCTGTAATTGCTGGATATAACGACGGAGATGTTTTAGATCTTGTAAAAGTTCTTAATACTAAGACCTTAAGACTTTACGCATCAGATGATGTCAAAGGTGTGGAGCTCGGTGGAGCTCTTAAAAATGTAATAGCAATCGCTGCAGGCATCTGTGATGGAATGGGACTTGGTAACAACGCGCGTGCCGCTCTTATTACAAGGGGACTTTCTGAAATAAAAAGATTGGGAAAATTTTTGGGAGCAAAAGAGGAAACTTTTTATGGTCTTTCGGGTTTGGGAGACTTAATTTTAACTTGTACTGGTGATCTTTCAAGAAATAGACAGTTTGGATTGTCTATAGGTAGAAAAGAAGGAAAAGTTGATGAGAAATACGTAGTTGAAGGAGTTCACACAGTAAGAGCTGTGGTAAAGCTTGCCAAAAAATTCAACGTAGAAATGCCAATTTGTCAAGCAGTGTACAAAATTGTTTATGAAAAGTTGGACATGAAGAAAGTGATAGAGGAACTCCTCTCCCGTCCTGTGAAAGGAGAAAATTACTAATGAGCTGTTTTAATTTTGGAAAAGAGGACGAACTTTTCCCATTTGAAGAAAATGCCAATAGATGGATTGAAGGAATATCCCCTGACTGGAAAGTAAACAGGGATTACAAAATACCTACCAAACAAAGGGAAGTTGAGAAAAGACTTTTAAAGTTTAAACGTTTATTTTATGGAAGTGAATTTGAAGAAAAAGTGAACTACATTATTTATCTTAACAGTAGAATAACTTCTAAGTCTGAAAAAGGAAAATGCTTTTTTTTCATAGTTGAAAACTATCTTTTTCCGTTCCTTGAGAAGCTTATCTACTACCAAACAAACTATCCAGAAGGAGAAGAAGAACTTAATTTCCTTCTTAAAGAAATAGAGAAAGATTTATCCCTTACACAACTAAAGAACTTCGAAGACAAAATTAACAGAACCTTTGATATCCTTATTTCTGCACTCTACCAACAGATTGATTAAAAGTTTTTTGGGGGTAGTTATGATAGAACGCTACATAGAAGATCTTGACGAACTAAAGAGAAGCTTCATAGAAATGGCAGACATGGCAAGGAAAATAATTACTGAAGCAATGGAAGCCTTAACGGAAAGAGACACCGAGAAGGCAGAAATTACCTACCAGTACGATAGACTCATAGACCTAAAAGAACTTGAAATAGAGGAAAAGTGTGTCAGAATTCTTGCCCTTTATTCTCCAGAGGCTACCGATTTAAGGTTCGTTGTCTCTATCTTAAAAAGTATTGTTGACCTTGAAAGGGTTGGAGACTTAGCAAGGGACATTTGTGAAACAGCAATTTGTTTGGCTAAACATCCACCAATTAAGCCTTACATTGACCTACCAAGAATGCTTACAATAGTTGGGGAAATGTTAAAAGATTCCATAATGGCACTTTTGCGTGGAGATGTGGAGCTTGCAAAAGAAGTGATAGACAAAGATGACATTGTGGATAGTTTTTATCAAAGACTCTTTGATGAACTTACAGAAATCGCAAGTAAAAACCCAGAAAATGGAGCTATAGCTGTTAGGTTAATTCTGGTAGTGAAAGCTCTTGAAAGGGTAGGAGACCACGCTACAAATATTGCAGAGTACGCGATCTATTACAAGACAGGAGATGTAGTAAAGCATAAGAAAGCTCAAGAATACCTAAAGAAACTAAAAGAGAATCAAAAAGATGGAAATACATAATCCCTTTGTTTATCTAAGCTATGGATTCGGAATCAAAGCTCTATTAGCAAGTGTGTTATCAGGGATTATTTGTTCTGCAATAGGATCCTATGTAGTCTTGAAAAGAATGGCTTTTGTGGGAGCTGGGCTTTCCCACATAGCTTTTGCAGGAGTTTCTTTTGGCTTATTTGCTGGAATATCACCTTTAGTTTCTTCTTTAATCTTTACTCTTATTAGTGCAATTTCCATTTGGTATCTTAGAACGAAAAAGAAGGTTAACTACGATACAACTCTTGGAATCCTTTTTGCTACCAGCATGGCACTTGCCGTTATTTTCTTGAGTCTTTCAGGAAGCTACAGTTCAGAAGCACTATCCTACCTTTTCGGAAGTCCTCTAACGGTTGAGAACTCTGACATTTTCCTTTTACTAACTGTAGCGTTGATTACCCTCATGTTCTTCTTTTTTTTCTGGAAGGAAATTTACCTTACAGCTTTTAGTGAAGATATAGCGAAAGCTTCTGGGTTTGCTGTTGAGTTAATTACTTTTGTCTTATCTTTGCTTATCGCACTCGCAACCACACTCTCTATAAAAGCCGTAGGCTCTATTCTTGTCTTTTCGCTTCTTGTTATGCCTGCTGCTTCTGCCTTTAAAGTGGCTAAGAACTATACCAGTTTCTTCTTTCTATCATTACTTTTTGGTTTTCTATCCTCATTTATTGGAATTCTAATTTCTTTTCTTCTCGATATCCCTTCGGGAGCAGCGATAACGTTCGTATCGTTTTTAATTTTTGTTGTTTCTGTTTTCCTAAGTAGAAATTAAAGGGGGAAAATACCCCCAAACTATCTCTTTAACATCGTTAGAATCTCTCTAACCCTTTTACCAACACTTCTTGCAGTTTGTAGTCCCCAATCATCTATCTCAAATTTATCTTCTACTTGCTTTGAGATAGCAGCACATCCAAAGTGGGCAGTAGGATCTGAATCTGCTACTAAGATCATCCCGTGAATTAAAGCCCAAGCGTGTATTGCCTGTAAAGTATGCTCTTGCCCTCCATGTTTTGTTGCACCTACTGCAATTGCTGCACAAACTTTATCTTTTAAGTCCCAGTTAACCCTTAGAGTCCTAGATCTATCAAAAAGAGTTTTTAACATTCCAGTAATTGAACCAAAGTAGACAGGAGAACCAACAATTATTGCATCTGCTTCTTTCATTTTTTTTGCAATCTCTCCGTAGCCATCTTTCACTACGCATATACCACCATTTCTTTTACAAGCATTACAGACTTTACAGTATTCAAGTTTATAATCAGAAAGAGAGAGGATTTCCGTTTCAAACTCTGAAAGTTCTTTTAATGCTTCTTGAAGTAGTATTAAAGTAGAACCTTTTCTATGGGAACCATTGATTGCCAATATTTTCATATTTCCTCCCCTAAAACTTAATGATGAGAAATTACGAACGATAGTATACCAAAGGAAAGGAATATCAATCCAAAGAAAGTGAACGTAAGTTATTAGCGTTGCCACGGAAGATACAAGAGTTTCCATTTCTCCCACATTTACAGTCGAATACAATCAAACCGAAATCTCAAAGGACTTTAAATTAAAGAACAAAAAGATCTCACAGCACTTTGAAATCGGCCAAGCTATATTCAGGAAGTCGTTGAAGGAAAATGAAAGTTAGAAACAAACCAACCAACGAAAGGTAAGACAACTATTGGTTCTTTAAAAATCTCCTTCATACATCAGTTATGAACCCGCCAGGAGGCGGGCAAAAAAACTTAGGAAGGCCAAGGGTAGACATAAACTCCATAGTGAAGAATGTAGTACCTAAGTAAGAAACCTCCTACCAGAACAAGAATTGCAGCTATTGGAACGAAAGTTTTTATTTTCTTTGTCAAAGCTAAAATCTCTAAAACTAAAGGAACAATCAATCCCAAAATTAAAAATCCAAAGACAAATCCAGTGTCGCTAGTTAGATGCTCAAATACGTATTTTCCACCAGCATTTGCATAATAAAGATAGTTAAAGTAAGCTCCAAGCATTATTAGTTCTGCAATGATTAGAACTATATCAACCTTTTCATTCCACTTAGCCCACCAAGAACGCCTTTCATCTCCTTTAGAAAAGTATGTGTAAAGCATGTAGAAGGCTGTGGCTGTTGAAAGAGCAGAAGTTGCAAAAAGAACTGGAACAAGAGGATGGCTCCAGGCAGGAATGGCAGGGGCAACAGATAGTAAGAAACCTGTATAGGTAAAAGTTCCAACTCCAGAAATTAGTGTTACCCAACCTAAAAAGTTTGTAAGTTTAGACTCTTTTTTCATTTTTAGTAGAAAGGACCACAGGATACCTGAAAGTGTAAAGATAACAATTACGTTAGCTCCCCACATTATCCAAGGGTGGAAATTTCCTTCAAAGGCGGCAGCACCAAAAAGGGCTAGGAAAAACTTAAAAGGTTGTAGCATGTGAACTAAAAGGAAAAGCCCTCCAATGTTGACGAGCACTACCCCAAGAAAAGTTCCCCAAAAGTGCATGTTATTGTCTTTGTTCTTGAAAACAAGGTGGTTTAGGGCTGCTAAAAAGCCCATAGCTCCACCAAGACCACCTAGGAATAGGTATATTGCAATTCCTAAATGCCAACTATTTTGATGTTGAAAAGTAAGTTCTAAACCTCCCATTTCTTCCCTCCTTTACTTAACATAGTAAACCTTTGGTTTTGTTCCTAAATGCTCAGCTAAAGGTTTAGCTTTTCCACTTAAAACAAGTTCTGTTGCAGGATTATTCTTGTCGTTAAGATCTGTCCACATTCTGCAATTTGTAGGACAAGTAGAAACACAAGCAGGTTCCAATCCTTCAGAAATCCTATGATGGCAGAAGGTGCATTTATCGATATGAGGAACTAAATGCATTGCAAACTCTTTTCCAAAGATCTCTTTACTCTTGTTCACATCTTCTCTTTCGTATCTATAACGGGCATCGTAAGGACAGGCTATAACGCACGCTTCACAACCAAGACAGAGGCTTGGATTAACCAGTACTACACCATCTTCTGTTTTGTAAGTGGCTCCAGAAGGACAGGCGTAATAACAAGGAGTATTTTGGCAGTGCATACAGAGACGCGGAAAGAAAAGCCTACTACTTTCTCCTACTACTGCCTGCTCTACTTTTGTTCTCCACTTTTCGTTCCAGTAAGGAGTCTGATTTTCTTGTGCACAGGCAGCCATACAAGCATTACAGCCTATACAGTTTTTTAAATCAATAACAAACGCCCAATTTTTCATCTTTTTCCTCCCTTAACTTAGCTGTTAATTTTCCTAACTTTTACTGTCATTTCATCCCTGGTATAACCGGAAATAATCGGTTCTACCTTGTAGTTAAGCACATCAACGTGTCTTGCAGCTTCAGGAGGTTTTACTGCGAATCTAACAGGAGCTTCTGTACCGCCATTGAAAGGAATGAAGATTGTGTCTTCTCTAACCCACTTGGTAATAAAGGCTCTTGCCTTCATTTTTTTAGTAGGGTCTTCTGCGTTAATTACCTCTATTAGGTCGTTATCCCTTATACCTAGCCTTTCAGCAGCTTTCGGATGGATCCAAACTCTATAGTAGATCCTGTCAAGTTTTTTCCACTTGCTTACTCCAACAAGGAGAGGGTTATCTATAGTATGGATACCGGTGTGGGAGAAGATTGGAGACTTTCCATGGGATACAAAGAACTCATCTTTTTCTAAGCTATCTTTTCTTCTTAGAGGAACCCATTCACAGACAGGATCCCAGTTAGGCAGGTATCCAAAGAATCCTTGAACCATTTCAAATATTGTTGAAAAGAGTTCTATCCTTCCTGATGGAAGAGTGGTTGGAAGTTTTTCTGGAATCTTCCACTTTTCAAGAAGCTCGTCCATTTTTTCAATGTTGTAAAAGCCTTTTGTAAGAAGCTCTCTTTCTAACTTCTCTTTAGAAATACCTATCTCCTTAGACAGTTCTTCAAGTTGGTATCTGTACATACCCTTTGTAAACGGTTCTCTTTTACTCATAGCCTCAAACACGTATTTCTTGAGCTTTTCAGAGTCCCAACCGTTGAGCCTTGAAATAAAGTCGATATAAACTTCAGCTCCCTTTTGCACTGCTTCTTGCTGATTCTTAACCTTGCCCATTCTTAGAAGCTGGGAACCAATCATTCCTGCAGCCATCTCAAAGTAGAAGTCAACAGCGTGTTTAGAAGTTCCCATAGGTTTATCAACAGCAGGAACTCTCTTGAAAACTGTTAAATCGTAAGAGGTTCCTCTTGGAAGGATTAGATCGTCTCTTTCTAAATAGGTTTGGTCTGGCAAGATAACATCGGCATAGGCGTTAGAATCTGTTGGCATTGTGTCAAGAAATACAACAAGATCTGCCTCTTTCATCCACTTTTTCCACTTATCACCGTAAGGACTTCCAAGAACAGGGTTAACTGCGTATCCAAAAATTACTTTGGGTTTATACTCTTTTCCGTTCCACTTAAGCTTTCCTTCAAAAGCGTCTTCAAATCCGTAATCAGAGAATACAGGGAAAGCAACTCCTGGTTCTTGGCTTTTTCTTGTAAAGTAATCTACCCACTGCTTAAAACTCTTTAGAACAGATACGTTAGGATATCCACTTCGCGTACCACTTTTCACTAAGTCTGTATAGTCCAAAGTGGATAGGAACTTTCCTACCGCTTTTGGGTTCTGGGCATTAGGAAGAACTATTCCAAAGAAGTAGTCAAGCATCCAGAATACACCCGGCATTCGAAATGCTGGATACTTTGACTCGTGTATAGGATATCCAAGAGGAAACTTTACATACTTTCCACCTATCTTCTTAAAACCTTCTTTGTTTAACCAGTTCCAGAATTTAGCTACCTTATGTCTAAATTCTCCACCTACAATGTAACCACCAGGGTTATCGTGACCGTTTATTATTACCTGCATAAGAGTAAGAGCTTTTCTCAACTGTATAGTATTGGCATATCTTGCATCGTATATACCAGGTTCCACAACGGAAGGACGGTTGGTTGCAAATTCAATAGCCACTTCACGAATATCTTTAGCAGGTATTGTTGTTATCTTTTCTGCCCACTCAGGAGTGTAAGATTTTGTTTTCTCTTTGAGAAGTTCCCAAACGGTCTTAACGTCTCTAATATAAGGATTTTTCTTCTTAAGCATAGATAGAATTGCTTTTCTTTTTCCTTCATCAAGTTCTAGAGCAGGATCAATGTCTTTTCCTCTTATGTCTTTTTTATTGTGATTTGAGTATCCTTGTAGCACAGCCAAGGTGTTTCCTTTGTTATCCCAAACGTAGAAGTTCTTCCACCATATCATTCCATCCTTATCAGAAAGCAACCACCAAGTAGATTGCTTGGTTACTGGGTGGGGCATCTTTATAACAATGTGTGGAGCGTTTGTGTGGAACTTAAGAAAATCCTCATTGTAAGCATAGAGGTTTTTACCATGGTGTTTTTCATGAAGTATGACGTGAAGCATTGCAAGGACTAAGGCTAGGTCAGTACCGGGCTTAATCTTTAAAAATTTGTTCGCTTTTGCAGCTATTTCGGACTGTCTTACATCAACTGCAACAACTTTTGCTCCTTTTTTGAGGGCTTTTCCAAACCTATGGGCTCTACCTGTGGAAATTCCGACTAAAGAACCGTTTGAACGGATTACAAATATGAATCTTGCATTTTCATAATCGGCAACCATTTCTTCGTGGGTATTAAAGTATCCAAGGGTGGCATGTATTCCTAAGTGTTCCATTCCAACACAGTTCTGAATAGGAGCTCCCCAAACGTTTATTATGTCCATAAGAAGAGAAATAGAAAAAGTCCAAGGTCTATATTGGGCACATCCATGCCATCCACCAAGGAAGATCCACTCGTGAGGCTGTATGTTCTTTTCCATTACCTTCTTCATTATGTATTGGAAAGCTTCTTCCCAAGTAGCTTCTCTAAACTTCCACTCTCCACGTTTTGATCCTTCAACCCTTATTAGTGGCTTGGTTATCCTGTCAGGATTAAAGAGATAGGAAAGTCCTGACTGCCCTCTTGCACAGATTTTCCCTTGAGCGTAGTTGTCGTACTTGTTTCCTTCAATCTTTAAAGGCTTTTTGGTATTTCCTTTCTTGTGAACCCTTACGTTAAGACCACATACGTTGGCACAAAAACCACAAACGTTGGGTTTGTACTCTACATCACCTTTGGGAGAAAGTTCCTCAGCCCTTGCTTTTTCTGAAACCTTTAGAAACGGAAGGGTTGTTGCTCCGGTCGTTACAGCTATGGAGCCTTTGATAAAGCTTCTTCGGGATAACCCCTTTTTTCCCATGGAATCCTCCTAAAGATGTTTAGTTTTATTTAATCTTATTGTTTCTATTGTATAGCATTCAACAATTAAAAACAACCATAACTTACCACGATTTTATAGAAAAAATATGGTGAAATTCAAAAATAGAAACAAGCGAATAAAGAAATGAATTTCTATACTACTTGCAGACTGTTTCTACAATGAGACAAGAAGGTTAGAAGGGAAAGGAGTAATAAACGGAGGATTAAATTGGTAACTCTATGACGAAAGTGTTCCTATTAACGGTATATATTTTTCCTCCGTGATCTTCTATTATCTTTTTAACTATAGATAGCCCCAATCCCCATCCTTCTTCTTTGGTTGAAATATAAGGAGAAAATAGCTTATCCATTATTTCCTCAGGTATACCAGGACCGTTATCCCTGAAAACAATAAAAACCTTCCCATCTTTTGTAGTTGTAGATACTGAAACCTCTGTAGATCCAGCCTCTATACTGTTATCTATAAGGTTAGTAAATACCTCTCTCATTAAACTTCTATCTACCGGTATTTGAGGAAGATTTTCAAGCTCAAATATTATTTTTACTTTATTCTCGTAAGGTTCCAAAGTACTTCTTAGAAGTTCATTAACGTCTGTAAGTTTCTTTTCAGGAAGGGGAAGTCTTGCAAAACGTCTAAATTCGTCTATAAGTCGTCTAATCACTTCAACTTCTGCTAAAATAGAATCCACTGCTTTATCTATAACTTTTTCCATTTGAGGGTTTTTCTTTTTGTGCTGTCTCCTTATTCTTTCAGCGTTAAGAGTAATTGGAGTTAAGGGATTTTTTATTTCGTGAGCAATCCTTTGAGCAACCTCTTTCCAAGCTTCTGCTTTTTGAGCTTTAACAAGATTGGTTAAGTCTTCAACTATCAGTACCCTATCTCCTATTTCAGGAGATACAATAAGCTCAACGGATAAGAATTTTTCTCTTCCATTTATTTCCTCTCTAACCTCTGTTCTTCTAACTCCTTTTTCTAAAAGCTTTTCAACTGCTTTTTTAAGCTCTGGATAGTCCTCCAAAAGATCCCAGAGATAATCTCCTTTTCTTTTAGAAACTCCAAGTAGTTCCTTTGCTGATAAGTTACAGGAGATAATTTTCCCCTCATTGTTAAAAGTGATAATGGCGGGTGAAATACTGTTTATTACCTTTTCTATGTACTTACGACTGTCTTCCAACCTTTGCTTTAAGGCTCTTAACTGCTCTACCATGTAGTTAAAGGCAGTTATAACGTGTTTTAGCTCGTCAGTCCCTTCCTCTTCTACTCTAACGTTTAAATCGCCTTTCGACATTTTTTTCGTAGCCCTATAAAGGGCTTCTATTGGAACAGAAATTCTTCTTTCAAAATACCTTGCAAACCATAAGGCCCCAAAGAGAACAGCAACCCCCATAAGAGCAAAAGCCAAGGTATAAACTGTTTTTATTGGTCTCTCATATGTGACAAGTGTCTCGTAGTTAGAACGTAAGGTTCTTATTTTTTCTATGTCTTTTACTAAGCTTTCAGGAAACTTTTTTGAAACGCAAACAAGAAAAAAAGGCTTTTTACGGCAAGCGATGAAAAGTTTCTCTTTAGAATCTAAGTAATGGTAGTTATCAACTTTTGAAACAGCAATTATTTCTTTATCAGAAAGGGGAATAGTACCTACTCTGCTAATAATTTTCTTTTTCTTAAGATCCACTTTTAAGTATCCGTCTATTCCATATATTTTTAGGGTGTATGGATAAACTTTCCTGTAGGTAAGCTGGGAGATTTTCCTTCCTAAGTCCTTAGATATAAAATTTAAAAACTCCTCCGAGGTTTCATAGGATAAATTAACAATTCTTTTTACTTGAATCCTTAAGAGTCTATCAAGTCCTTTATTTACAACTCCGCTTGAGAGAAATATTGTAAACAGAGCAGGTCCCAAAATGAGAAGAACAAAAACCGAAAAAATCTTAAATCTCAAGTTTGTTCTAAACTTAGGGTAAAAGAAAAGAACTAAGTTTTTTATGAAAATTGCAAAAAGGACGGTAACCAATATTATGATGATAACAAAAAGCAAGTGAAAGATAGGGTTATTAAGATAAAATTCTCCAAAAGAGGAGGAAATAAACTCCACACCAAAAACGCTAAGGAAAAAGATACCCAACAAGCTAAGGAGAATCTGTGGAAACTTCCTACTTTTTACTTTAAACATCTACAATCTCTTCTAAACTGGTTATAAATGGACTCTTATGTTTGGAAGGATTTTCTTCTAGCTCTTTAATTTTCTTAATGGCTTTTGGTAGATAATCTATAAGATCACACGCTTTAAGGGACTCTTGAGAAAGTTCCTTTGCAGATAGGTCTCCAGCTAAAGAGTGTAAGAATGTTCCAAACTTTGCAGCAGTTTCTCCACTTAGTCCCATCGCAAGTAAACCACCTATTATCCCAGCTAAAACGTCTCCAGTTCCTGCTGTTGCCATTCCTGGATTTCCTATAACGTTGATAAAAACTTCTCCATTAGGAGTAGCTACTACTGTTCTTCCACTCTTTAAAACGACGCTAATTCCAAATTTTGTGGATATTTCTGCAGCTACTTCGTAAGGTGCTTCAAGTATTTTCTCTTTTTGTAGTCCAGTAAGTCTTGAAAATTCCCCAATGTGTGGGGTAATTACAATTTCCTGTTCTTTATCTTTAAGTATTTCCAAAGATTCACTTAAAGCATTGATACCGTCAGCATCTATAACTAAGGGTTTTGTAATTAACTTTACCACTTCTCTTGCAAATTCGTAAGTTTCTGGTTCACTTCCTAGTCCAGGGCCTAAGATTACTGCAGAAAATTTCCCTTCCTCTATAGCTTTCACGACCTGTTCTACTGTTTCTATTCCAAAATATCCCTTACCACTATCTTCAACAGGAATGGACATTGTTTCGGTTAACTTGACTTCAAAAATGTGATTCAAAGATGAAGGAACTATAACCGTTGAGAGTCCAGTTCCTACTCTTAGGGAGCTTTCTGCAGCCATACAAGGAGCTCCCGTTTTACCAACAGACCCTCCAATAACAGCTACATGTCCAAAGGTATATTTATGGCTCATTATCTCTCTAAAAGGAAAACTAAAAGCTACTTCATCAAAGGTCAGTAAATACCTTTCTGGTCCTAAATTCTGAGGAACATCCTCTGGAATGGAAATGTCAACAACAAAAAGTTTACCTACACTATAGCAAGCAGGAGGCATTACGTGGGCAATCTTTGGAAATCCAAAAGTAACAGTAATATCAGCCTTTACGTGCGTTCCTATTATCTTTCCAGTATCTGAAGAAAGACCGGAAGGTATATCTACGGAAACAACTTTCTTGGTGGATCGGTTAATAAGTTTTATTAACTCTTCATAAAAACCTTGGACAGGTTTCGTAAGCCCTGTTCCAAAGATGGCATCAACTATGAAATCTGCCTTTTCAAAAAGGGAGAGTACTTTAGAAAGTTTTGAAGCTTCCTTTACTATATGGATTGGAACTTTTAGCTTTGAAAGAACTTCTCCATTTATTCTTGCATCTCCTTTAAGCTCTTCAATGGAAGCTGTTAAAACAACTTCAACATCGTATCCTAAGTTGTAAAGATTTCTTGCTATGGCTAAACCATCTCCACCGTTATTTCCTTTACCGCAGACTACAATACAAGAACTTCCAGGGACTTCTTTATAGATTACAGAAACAACACCTCGCGCGGCATTTTCCATTAAGACAACACCAGGAACTCCTATCCTCTCTATAGTTTCTTGATCGTGGCTTCTCATTTCACTGGCTTTAACAAGCCTCATCTTTTCTCCCTCATTTTTCTTTCATACTGCCTTTTCAGTTTTTTGAACTTCTCAAGAGCAAGGCGCCTTTGAAGGGGAGAGAGTCTATCTATAAAAACGATACCGTTAAGGTGATCTATTTCGTGTTGAAGTGCTCTTGCGAGTAAACCCTCTCCTTCTATAGTAAACTCTTCACCATCAAGGTTCTGTGCCTTTACCTTCGCAAAAACAGCCCTTTTTACCTTCTTGTAAAGACCAGGTAGAGAAAGACAACCCTCTTCCTTTACTTCCTCTCCTTCGAGAGCTACTATCTCAGGATTTATAAGTACTATCTTTTCCTTTCCTTGATTTTCCTTTCCAGAGTTAAGATCAATAACAACAACCCTCTTTAGAACTCCTACTTGGTTTGCTGCAAGCCCTACTCCACCGCGTTTGTACATAGTTTCAAACATATCATTCACAAGGTTTCTAATTTCTTCATTGAATTCAACTACAGCTTCTGCTTTCTTTTTGAGAACTTCGTCTGGATAAATCCTTATATCCCTTATCACTTAAAACCTCCAAACTTTTCTCAATATCCCGAACACACTTATTCTCAAGATTAAATATAAAGTCATTATTAAGATTTTCTAAAAAGTCAAAGAACTTTTCAAAGTCAAAATTTCCCTCACCTATTGGAAGGTGGCTGTCACTTTTTCCATCATTATCGTGGACGTGAAACTCAAAAATTCTCTCTTTAAAAGCCTCAAACCACTCTTCCAAGGGAACTTCTGAAAAAATGTTAAGATGTCCTAAATCTATGCAGATTCCAACGTTTTCTGGAAGTTCATTTGTAAGCTTCAGTAAATGGTCAGGGACTTCATCAAATACGTTCTCAAGAGCAATTTTTACATCTTCCTTAGCAAGAAGTTCAAAAGTTTCAATAGCTCTTTCTAACCACCGTTCATAAATCGGATAAGTCTTTGCTGGGTGAAAACCTGTATGAAAAACTATTACTTCAGCCTCTAGAACCTTACTAACCAAGATAGTTTCTTGAAACCTTTTCCTCGTTGCTTCTAAAACATAGCTATCAGTAGCTCCGGCATTAAGGTCTAAAAACGGAGCATGGATAGTTACAGGTAAATCCTTAGCGATTTTTTTAATTGCATAAAAATCGCGAAGTGTGAAACTGTCTAGTACATCTGATGTTAGTTGAATTTCAACTCCTATTCCTAAGTCTATAATCTCTTCAACTGTATCTGTACCTTTTAAAAGCTCTTTCCCTGAAACGTGACCAACCAGTTTCATCTTAATTTCCCTTCTTTGTCTTTGCTACTTCTACAACAAACTCCTTCTTGTCCTCATCGAGATACTTAATCTCTATTCTTGGGAATAAAATTCCTCCCTTTTCAAGTTCTGTTCCTGGCTTTATTCCTCCCCATTCTTCAAATTCGGAAACTCGAAGATCCAAAGCACTCTTTCCAAGATTTAACATCTTAGCCATTTTTTCACCAGATTCAGGCATGTAAGGGTATACAAAAGCTGTAATAAATCTTAATGCTTCAACCATGTTATAGAGAACTCTATCAAGTTCTTCCTTTCCTTCTTTATTTAAAGTCCAAGGTGCTTTTCTATCGATGTAAAAGTTCACAAAAGAAACAAACTGCCATATTTCATCAAGAGCTCTCGTTAGCTCTGCTCTTGGTATTAGTTCTTTCATTTTAGAAAGAGTTGCTAACGCTTTATTTTTAAGCTTAACGTCCAATTCATCTTCTATACCTTTTGGTTCTGGTACCACGCTACCTTTATATTTCTTAAGCATAGAAAGAGTCCTGTTGAATAGGTTTCCTAAATCGTTGGCAAGTTCTCCGTTTATTCTTGCTGCAAGTTTTTCATAGCTAAAGTCTCCATCAAGACCAAAGGATACTTCCCTAAATAGGAAAAACCTTACTTGATCTACCCCAAACTTTTCAACAATCTCAAACGGATCAACAACGTTTCCTTTAGATTTACTCATTTTTTCGCCATTGACTGTCCACCAGCCATGTGCGAAGACTCTTTTTGGAACTGGAAGTTCCGCAGACATTAGGAATGCTGGCCAATAGACAGTATGGAACCTTAAGATATCCTTTCCTACAAGGTGAAGATCTGCTGGCCAATAGTGATTAAACTTTTGCGTATCTTCTGGATATCCAACTGCAGTTAGATAGTTTGTAAGAGCATCGAACCAAACGTAAATTACGTGGTTATCGTTTATAGGAACAGGAATTCCCCACTTAAAGCTTGTTCTACTAATAGAAAGGTCTTTAAGCCCTTGTTTTACAAAGTTTATAACTTCATTCCTTCTGAACTCTGGAGCAATAAAGTCAGGATTCTCTTCGTAAAGTTTTAAAAGAGCATCTTGATATTTACTAAGCTTGAAGAAATAACTCTCTTCTTTTACCCTTGTAACTTCTCTTTTACACATTGGACAGTATTTACCGTCGATGAGCTCTTTTTCTGTATGGTAAGTTTCACAAGGAATACAGTACCAACCTTCATACTCTCCTAAATAGATGTCCCCGTTTTCATAACACTTTCTAAAAATATATTGAACGGCTTTTATATGTTCTTCATCTGTCGTTCTAATAAAGTGGTCGTAGGAAATATTTAATTTTTCCCAGAGCTCCTTAAACTTTGGAACCAAAGAATCAACAAATTCTTTTGGAGTCATTCCTTTCTTTTGTGCTGCTTGTTCAATCTTCTGTCCGTGTTCATCCGTTCCCGTTAAGAAAAAAACATCTTTTCCTAAAAACCTGTTAAACCTTGCAATAATGTCCGCAGCTGTTGTCGTATAAGCGTGTCCTAAGTGGGGTTTATCGTTAACGTAGTAAATTGGCGTTGTAACGTAGAACTTTTTCAAGATTCTCCTCCCAGATGAATTTTGGGTTTGAATTATTATAAGAAAAAGATTAAGGCAAGTGCCCAATAGTTAGAAGTTTACAACTGCAAGCTAAATACAGAAACAAATAAAACAAGAAATAAATAATAGACTTTAGTTTGCGTTATTTCTTAGTCTTTAGTTAGTTTAGGTATGCTATACTTAAAATTGATTTCAGAACATTACCGAGGGAGAGAAGGGATGGGAGTACTTAAGAAAGTCAAACTTAACAAAGTTTCTACCCAAATCCTTGTAGTAGCGTTTATTATTTTGGCTTGTTACGTGGTTTTATGGAAAGTAGCGTTTAGCGTTTACGAAAAAAACTTCAAACCTACCAAAAAGATGACTTGCTATTTGCCTCTTGCGGAAAAGACCGCAGTATTTGTTCACAACTTGGCTGTAGAAAGAGGACTCTCCTCTGTTTTCATAGCTGGAGGAGCTGACAAGACTTCTTCTGCTTACAGAAAACTCTTGGCTCAGAGGGAGAAAGTAGACGGAATATTCCGGGAACTTGAAACCGAAGTTAGATCATTAGAGAAGAGAGAGGGAAAAAAAGTAGATATATCTTCTTTAAAAGGTAGGCTTTTAAATCTTAGGGAAAGAATTGATAATGCTGGGAATGTAGAAACAACGCCAATAGAAGTTTTGAGAAATTATACCGCCATTGTGGAAGAAGCAATAGCTAAGTTCATAGAAAAATTTGCTCTCAAGTCTTTATCTGGCACTGCTTTAAAAGAACAAATGATAGCTCTTGTAACATTTCTAAGATATAAGGACAAGTTTGGAATAGAAAGAGCTTTAGCCTCAAGCATCACTGCAAAGATAAATACTGGACAGGAAATTCCGTTAAATCTTTTAATGTGGTTTAACGCTATCAACGGAGAAGAGTTGATCTTAGAAAAGGTGTTTAGGAATACGATATACGAAGATATGAAGGAAGTTTTTGATTCAACTAAAACTACTGAAGAATATAAGAAGGTGAAGAAAATCAAAGATCTCATTAGAGATGAAAAGTTCCAGGAGCTAGGGAATTACAAGTCCTTGGAAGTTTTTGGAATCTATACCAATTTTCTAAAGGTTCTCAAGAAGTTCCAAGATAGATACATAGAAGCTTTCTCTCAAAAGAACAAAGAAATCTACATAAGAGCAAAGTTAGAAATGTTTATCCTTGTTCTAATAATGTTCCTATTGACTTTTGTTCTCCTATTTATCTATTTCCTAAGGAAAAAGATTTCTCGCTCCACTGAAGAAATAAAGGAAGTTCTGATGGAAATAGAGAACGGAAAACTCAATTTCTACTGTCAAGTTGAGGAAGACGATGAATTTGGAGATATGAAACGTTCTGTTGCAAAGCTTGTGGAGATGTTTAGGAACATAATTGGTGAGATAGAGAGAGTTTCAGAGAATCTTTCTAAGGGAAAAATTTCTACTACCAAAGTAAATAGGGAAATTTTCAAGGGAGATTTAGAAGCTGTCAGAAAACACTTAGAAAAAATAGTAGATACTCTCCGAAAGTTCACTGTACAGGTAGAAAAGGTAACAAATAGTCTATCTCAAGGAAGGTTGGATGTTAAAGTAGATGAAGAAAAATTTGAGGGAGACTATAAGAAGATAGCGAAAGAACTTAACAACATTGTTGAAAACTTTAGAAAGGTTGTAGAGGTAATAAATGAGATAACAAAGAACTTGTCTGAAGGAGTTTTTAAAACTTACGATAGAAGCTTTTACCCGGAGACTTGCGGGAGATTATTATCAACGTGAACAATGCTACTTTAAAGATTAAGGAAACTATGTCAGCTCTTACAGAACTCTTAGAGAGAGCTAACATAGACGAAACCATAGACACTGGAAGATTTCCTGGAGACTTACAAAAAGTAGGTATAGCAGCAAATACCTTTGCAACAACTATGAGGAGTATTATTAGGAGGGAGATTGACAGGTTTGTTAAAGAACTTGAAAGAGGAAATCTTAAAGCGGAACTTGACGAAGGAAAGTTTGTAGGTTCTCTAAATACCTTGAAAGAATCGTTAAAAGGAATTAAGAATATTTTGGTAACGATAAGGGATTCCCTTCTTGAGGCTACAAAGAAGTTGGAGGAGGGAAATCTCATCGTAAAAATGAGGGAAGACAGGCTAAAGGGAGACTTGAAAGAGATTGCGGTTTCTTTTAATAGGGGTGTTGAATCCCTGCGCAAGTCAGTTGGAATGTCTATAGAAACGCTAAAAGACGCTGTTGTTCATCTTGAGGAAAGGGTGAACAACCTCACAGATGTTGTAAAGAAAATACTATCCCAAACAGAGAAAACTATGGCTGTTTCTGAATCCGTTGAGCAGGTGGCAACGGGAATTGAAGGTCTGTCAAAGGAAATTTGGGAACTTAATTCGCTTTCTGATCAGAACCTTGAGGTGATTGCAAGGTCTCAGAAGTTAATACAGGAAATAAGAAAGCTGCTTGATGACAGAACTAAGGAGCTTACCTCTATTGTAGAGTTTATTATGCAGATAGCTGATCAGACAAACTTGCTTGCTCTCAATGCAGCAATAGAAGCTGCAAGGGCAGGAGAAGCTGGAAGGGGATTTGCAGTAGTTGCTGATGAGGTTAGGAAGCTCGCGGAGAGGACGGCTAAAGCGACTGACCAGATAAAGACCACAATAGAAAACATTAATGAAGACATCAGAAGAAAAGTTATAGATAACGTTCTGCAAATTTTTGAAAACATCAGTGATTCTATGAAAAAACTTGAAGAGCTTGTAGCTAAGGTTACGGAGGAGGCTAAAGAAGAGTCGGGTTCTGTTAAAGAAGTTGCTGAGGTAGTAAGAGGAGTAGCAAGCATTGCTAACAACAACGTTGAGGACCTGAAACAGGTTGCAGAAGGTATCAAAAGAGTTTCCGAGAAAATTAGAAGGCTTGAAGAAGAACTTGATAAGTTTAGAATAGAATAACTAACAGTTAAGAGGTTAAAGATGCTTTATGAAAAAATAAAGGGTTGTATCTTTGGGGCTGCTATTGGCGATGCTCTTGGAACCCTCGTTGAAGAGATGGACAAAGATACGGTAAAAAAGGCTTACGGTGGACCCATATTAGACTTTGTAAATCCATCTCCAATTTCTGTCTGTCCACACCTTAAAAAAGGTCAGTATTCCCACGAAACTCAGATGTTTCTGCTGGCTTTAGAGGTTTATGCTGAGAAAGGAACTTTTGATGAATTTACCTTCATAGAAAAACTTACAGAGTGGGTGAAAGACGAGAAATCCCACAGATACCCTGCAGGTTCTCACATAAACGCTGCACTCTCTTACCTTAAAGGTGCAGATCCAACAGAAGCAAGGGTAAAAGCAATAGATATTGATGGGGCAATTCCCGCAGTTGCTGCTGGAATTTTTAGATGGGACAGTAGCTATGATGCTTATGAAGATGGAGTTAAGATAGCATCTATTACTCACAATGACGAAACTCTACTGGACACAGCTGGAGTCTTAGCCGTTGCAATATCTGAAGTCATCGGTGGGAGAGTTTCGTTTTCAACGAAAGAGGATAGGCTCGGCTTTATTGATGTACTAAGAGAGTTCTCTCAAACGGAAATGGTAAGGGCGTATTTAGACATGGTGTCTCAGGCTTTACTTAAAGAGATAACCTCTATCGATGATCTTACCTTAATCTTGGGAAACGGAAGCTTTGCTCCCGAAAGTTTTGGGATAGCTCTGTTCTTAGCTATGGAAAACAGCCGAAACTTCAGAAATGCCATTTTAAAAGCTGTTAACAGTTATGGAGAGTTTGGAGGAGATACAGACGCAATAGGGTTTATTACGGGAGGACTTGTAGGAGGATACCTTGGATTTTCTGCAATACCAGGAGAGTGGGTAGAGCGTTTAGAACATAAAGATTATTTTGATATTATTTCTCAAAGGCTTTGTCCAGATGAAAATAGTATTTAGTTCCTTACTACTCTCCTATTCTATTACAAGGAGTGTTGATGTACCTAACTTGACGGTCAACTATTTTTAGGACTTTTATAACCCTCTTGTTTGTTCTTGGAAGTTCAATAACTTTATCTAAACGGTTGTTAACGTAAACGTAAACTCTTTCCTTACCTGTAAACCCTTGCTCACCGCTGTAGTTGTGAACATAAACAGTGTAGGTTCTTCCACTTTCTATTCTGTCTAAGGTTATTGTTTCTGGGCCATATCCGTCTGTGTCGTCCCTGTCAAGTTTTGCTTGGTTTTCCACACTTTTCATGTTTCTGTAAGAAACGTGAAAACCAGGACCTATGAGGTGAAGATCTTCATCTCTCGGTCTTTCATCCCAAGAAAGGACAAAACGGGCTGAATTTGCAGGAATCTGTTTTGTCATTAAAAATCTCTTATCCCATACACTTCCTACCATTACTCTTATTTCGGTCTTTAGAGGAATGTATCCACTCTTTTTCACAACTATTGGTATTCTAGCATCCATAAGTTCCGTAAAAGGTTTCATTGGAAAGTAAACTCTTCCCTTAGAATCGGTTGTCCTTTTTATTTTTCCACTACCAAGAGAAACCTCAGCCCCAACAATCGGCTCACAAGTCACAGCGTCCTTAAACGAAAGAAGCAGCTTTCCTTCAACTTCGGCGATTTCAAAATCAGCTATTTCATTTAAGTTCCAACACCCTCCTCCATAGGAAGTTGTAGAACTCAAGAAAATAAGAACTGTTGCACAAGTAAAGGTAAGGAGCTTTTTCATCTTTCCTCCCCCTTATAGATTTTTTATTCCCCCAGAAGAACCCCCACTAACGGTTCCTCTGCCAAGAAAGATACTTTTTCTTTAAAAGTCTCAAAATCTGCACTCTTTAAGTCCTCAAAAAACTTTCTGTAATAATCAGGATCTTTCATAACTGTTAAAGCGTAACCCATAGCATCTGCCTCTGCCTCTCCAGACTCCCTCCCAAATATTTCACCTTTTAAAAGCTTTGCTTTTGCAAATTCAAACTCTTCCTCTTTAAGGGATAAAACTTTATCTATTACTCTTTTTAAAGCTTCTTTGCCTTCTTCTATTTTATCCGTAATAACGGATATGAAAAAGTTTGAACCGAAAATTAAATTTTGATAGTTTGAATATGAAGCGTAAGCAATACCCGTTTCTCTTAAAAGTTGGTAAAGAACACCGCTTCTTCCAGAAGAAAGGAAAGAATCCAAAATCTCGTAATAGATATCATCCCTACTTGCAGGAGGTAATCTCCAACCAAAAATTAGATTTGGAACAGCAACAGTTTTATGTTTTACTTCAAAGTATCCTTCTACTTCTCTTATCTTTTCTGGAGTTGGTTCGAAAAGACTACCTTTCCTTTCCAGCCATCCAAAGTTTTCCTCAACTTCTTTTAATATCTCCTTAGCGTTTACCCTTCCAGCAATTGAAACGGTTATCCTTTCTGGAGTATAGAAAGCTTCGTAAAATCTTTTTAAGTCTTCTATCGAGAATGAATTTACAGTTTCTTCAAATCCTAAGATGGGAAACCTGTAGGGTGCTTCTCTATACAGCCTTTCCATAAATGTTTCTATGAAAACATCTTGAGGGTTGTCTTTACTTCTTGTTATCTCTTCTAAAACTATGGGCTTTTCTTTATTAAGCATCTCTTCGGAAAAGAGAGGACGAAGAACCAGTTCAGAAATGAGCTCAATAGCCTTTTTAGAGTACTGATAAGGCAGTGTAATGTAATAATAAGTAAAATCGTAAGAAGTTGCAGCGTTTATCTCTCCTCCTAAAAATTCAACCTCTCTGTCTATGTAACCTGGAGGATGGTTTTGAGTTCCATTAAACATCATGTGTTCTAAAAAGTGAGCAATTCCTCTCGTTTCATCATTCTCATAAGCAGCTCCTGCCCTTATCCAGACGCTGACAGTCACGGAGTTAAGGTCATGTCTTTCTTTGATGGAACACAAGATTCCATTGGAGATTTTTTCTACTATCATGCTTTTACCCCGTTTTTAATTTTCAGGGATAAAATTAATTCACAATTTTAAAAACAAGGAGAATTTTATGAATGTTCTTGTCCTTGGTAAAGGAAAAAGTGGTTTGGCAGCAGCAGAACTTTTGGAAAGAAAAGGATATAAAGTCTCTTTATACGATGATAAAGACGGAGGAAAGCTTATAGATAATCCCTCTTTTGTCGTTAAGTCTCCTGGTATTCCCCAAGATCACGAAGTCGTAAACTTTTACAAGAAAAAAGGAATAGATATTCTTGGAGAAATAGAGGTTGCCTATAGATACTGTAAAGGAACTATAGTTTCCATTACCGGAACAAACGGAAAGAGTACAACAACTGCTTTAATCTACCACGTTTTAAAAAGTGCTGGTTTTAAAACCTTCATAGGAGGAAACTTTGGAATTCCCTTTTCTTCCTTTTGTGAAGATACAACCGATGACTCAATAACAGTCCTAGAACTTTCTAGCTTCCAAATAGAAGATCTTAAAGCTTTCCGTTCCTTTATAAGTGTTATTCTAAACATAACTCCAGACCACTTAAACCGTTACAAAAGTTTTGAAGACTATGCTAACGCTAAACTTAAACTTTTAAACCTTTCAAGGCATAATATTCTTAACTTGGACGATGAAAAACTGAAAAACTTTAAAGGAAAAAATTTTCTTTTTTTCAGTAGAAAACAAAAAGCAGACGTTTACTATACTAACGGCAAGATACACACTGATGATTTTGAGATAAGCGTAAATTCTTTACCTTTAAAAGGTGTTCACAACCTTGAAAATTATATGGCTGCAATTTCAGTTCTCAAAACTTTAAAAGTTTACAAAGAGAAGATCTTAAAAGGTTTAGAAAGCTTCAAAGGACTTCCCCACAGAACCGAGTTTGTTGCTGAGATTAACAGAGTTAGGTTTATAAACGATTCAAAGTCAACGAATGTTGATTCTCTGAAGAAAGCGCTTGAAAGCTTTGAAAGCATAATCTTAATAGCTGGAGGAGTCGACAAAGGACTAGAGTTTTCCATCCTAAGACCTTTGGTAAAGAAAAAAGTTAAAGCTATCATTGCCATAGGAGAGGCTTCCAAAAAGTTTAAGTTGGTGTTTAACGATTTAGTACCGGTAAAAGTAGAAAAGGATATCTTTAGGGCTGTAGAGACTGCTTATGCTTTATCCAAACCAAAAGATGTTGTTCTTCTCTCCCCAGGTTGTGCAAGTTTTGATATGTTTAAGAATTTTGAAGAACGAGGAGAAAAGTTTAAGGAAGCTGTAAAAATCTTGGAGGAAAAAGTTGCAAAAAGGTAGAAGAAGGTTTGCCCTTTTACTTTTTTTAATAGCACTAATTTTATCTGTTAGTGGAATAATTTTTGTTTATACCGGAAGTTACTTTTTCTGTCTAAAGAAAGGAGTTCCACCCCACTTTTACGCACTTAAGCAAGGAGTAGCTTTTGTTTTTGGAGTAATCCTTGCTTTCGTAATATACAGGTTCTTTGACTACCGTAAGCTTGCCAGCAAGAAGTTCTTGTGGGGACTCTACGGGATAGCGATTTTTCTATTAGTAGTTGTTTTAATTTTTGGAAAAGAAGTTAACAATTCAAAGAGCTGGATAATTGTTGGAGGACTTTCTTTTCAACCTGCAGAACTTGCAAAAGTTTTTGTAATACTTTTCGTTTCTGGATACATTAAGTATAAATGGTATGAAATACAGTCCGACTTTAAAGTTTTTATAGGTTTTATTACCTTATCATTTCTACCAGTTCTTTTAATCCTGCTAGAAAAAGACCTTGGTTCTGCAATGATTCTTTCAATCGTTATATTTGCAATACTTTTTATAACTGGACTTGATTTAAAGTACATCTTATATCCTGTAGGACTCGGGTTTATTATGTTCTTTTTAGCAGTTATAACTGCCCCTTACAGGTTAGCCCGTATAAAGATTCTTCTTGATCCGACCGCTTACTATCACACCTCAGGGAAGTATGATAGTTATCAACTTGTCCAAGCTTTCGTAGCCTTTGCAAAAGGTGGAATTACCGGAATGGGACTTGGGCAAGGAGAGCAGTCAAAGCTTATGTTTTTAACCTTCCCTTTCAGTGACTTTATGTATGCCCACATTGCAGAAGAAACCGGTTTTATCGGTGCTGCTCTTGTTCTAATCGCTTTCTTTTTAATTCTCTACCTTGGATTGTCAATTTCTGATAGAACAGACGAAAAGCTTGGAAAATATATGGCTTTAGGCCTTACCCTTTATATATTCTTGCAGGCTATGGTTCACATAGGTGTTAACCTTGGAGTAATTCCTACCACAGGTATAACTTTACCATTTATGAGTCTTGGCGGAAGTTCTTTGGTTTCCACATTTATAGCTATAGGATTCTTAATGAACATAGCAAGATTTTTACCAAAGGAAGAGAGAATTAACTTCAAAATAATGGAAAGAGGTAAGTACGCTTGAGAGTTTTATTAGCTGGAGGAGGAACTGGAGGACATCTTTTTCCGTGTCTTGCAGTAGCCAAGAAACTTGAAAGTTTAGGCTACCAAGTTCTCTACGTTGGTTCAAAAAATGGAATAGAAGCTAAGAAAAAAGAGTTACTACCTAAAAACCACGTATTACTTGACGTTAAAGGAATAAGAGGAAAAGGTTTAAAAACCGTTTTCAATATTTTCTCCCTTTTCAAATCTTTAATCTCTGCTTATAAAATAACTAAAGAGTTTTCTCCCTCCAAGGTAGTTATCTTTGGAGGGTACGTATCCTTCCCCATCGGAATTTCTGCAACACTTCTAAAAATTCCATTAATCTTGCAGGAACAGAACAGTATTCCGGGAAAAACAAACAGATTTCTTGCAAAGTTTGCTTCAAAAATTCTAGTGGGATACAAGAGTGCTGAAAAGTTCTTTGGAAGGAAAACTATTTTCACGGGAAATCCAGTAAGAGAAGAAATAGTCTCGGCTTTTAAAGAAAGGGATCGGCTAAAGAAAAAAGTTTTAGAAAAACTACACTTAAGTTCCCAAAAGAAAACCCTTTTAGTTATCGGAGGAAGTCAGGGAGCGCTATGGCTTAACGAAATTATGAAAGAAACTATCCCTCTTTTGACAAAATTTAAAGATAGACTTCAAATAGTTCACATTACTGGAGAAGGAAAAAACGCTGATCTTGAAAAAATTTATAGATCTTTTTCTATCGAGGCAAAGGTCTTTCCTTTTCACGAAAAAATTTGGGAACTTTATTCTATTGCCGATGGAGCTATATCAAGATCTGGAGCTTTATCTATCTCGGAGATAGCCATTTTTGGTATTCCAACGCTCTTTATTCCATTTCCTTATGCTGTTGATGATCACCAATACTTCAACGCTAAAGACGTAGAAGAGTCTCAAGGTTGTATCTTAAGAAGACAAAATGAGCTATCTCCCCAAAAGCTTGTTGATATCATAGAAAGACTTCTCTTTGATATAATCATCTCTAATGAGCTTTCTAAAAACATTAAAAAATTTGGAATAGAAAACGCAGTAGATAAAATAGTGGAAGAGATAATCAAAGATGGATAGAGTAAAGAGGCTAATAGAGGCAGCAATTTTTTTATCTCAAGAACCTGTAAGTCTTTTAAAACTATCTGAAAAGTTAAATTTAAATCCTCAAGAGGTAGAGAAAGTTGTAGAAGAACTCCAAAAAGAATATGAAGTAAGGGGTATCATCTTAAGAAGAGTTGCAAATGGGTACAAGTTTTTTACAAATGGAGATTTAGCAAATGAGCTGAAAGCTTTCGTAGAGGATAAACCTGTAAAACTTTCCAAACACCTTCTAGAAGTTTTGGCAATAATTGCCTATAGACAACCAATAACAAGAAAAGAGATAGCCCAAATTAGAGGACAGAACCCTGACGGAGCTCTAAAGTCTCTTTTAGACAAAGGGTTAATTGAGGTAGCTGGTAGAAGTGATGCTCCTGGAAGACCTAAACTTTACAGAACCACAAAAGCGTTCCTTCTTCACTTTGGTATTGACAACTTGGAAGAACTACCTGAAATTCAAATAGAGGAACCATAGTATGAACAGAATAGAAGATGCTTTGGATATCCTCTACGAAGATGAAGAGCTTGCTCTGTGCTGTGAGAGACTCCTTCCACAAGTGGAAAAGATCCTAGAAGGACTTGATAAAAGTTTACCACCGTTTATTGACGGAGATTTTTTTGTTGAAATAGTTAATCTAGTTAGAGATAAACTTTTATCGGAAAACAAAGAACAGCTGGAGGAGAAGATGGGAATTGTTACGGTAACTTTTGAACTTGGTTCGGGAGGGCTGGAGTTAGCAAAGAAAATATCTGAAAAGCTCGGATACAAACTTGTGTTTGAAGAAATTTTAAAGGAAACGGCTAAGAGGTTAGGTGTTCCTGAGTGGAAAATAGAAGAATTCAACGAGTTTAAATACGCTTCTTCTAAACTTTCATTTTTTGACATGTTTCAACTGGACAAGGATTTTATAGATTTTAGTGCCCTTTTAGGAAAAGAAAGTCAAGAAATAACCTTCGAGAAGTTTAGAGAGACTTTAACAAAAGTTGTTGTTTCTTTTGCCGTATCAAACAATGTAGTAATAGTAGGACATGGATCTGCTTGCTTTTTAAGGGAATACCCTAACTGCCTTCATCTTAAAGTAGAAGCACCTTTTGTAGACAGGGTAAGAACTTTTGCACAAAATTATAATTTGTCTCTCGAAGAAGCTGAAAAACAATTAAGAAAAATAGACGAGAAAGAGAAGGAGTTCTACAAAGATATGTGTGATGCAGATATTTCTTCAATTGACCTATTCCACCTAAAGGTAAACACATCAAAAATTCCTGTTGAGGAGGCTGCAAAACTTGTAGTAGATACCTTTAAGCTTTTAGTAGAGGAATAGAATGGTAAAGATAACTCCTTACGATGCCCTAATAATAGTTGACGTTCAAAATGACTTTTTACCGGGAGGTTCCCTTCCTGTTCCACAGGGAGACAAAGTAATAGAACCTCTTAATCGCTATATAGAACTTTTTACTTTAAAAGGAAGACCTATTTTTGCCACAAGAGATTGGCATCCAGAAAATCACATCTCTTTCAAAGAGAACGGGGGGTTATGGCCTAAGCATTGCGTTCAAGGAACAAAAGGATCAGAGTTTCCAAAGGATCTGAAGCTTCCTCCTGATGCTTTCATAATAAATAAAGGAGAAAGACCTGAACTTGAAGCTTACTCTGGATTCCAAGGAACAATACTAAATGATCTTCTTAAAGAAAGAGGAGTAAAGAGAGTTTTTGTTGGTGGGCTTGCTACAGATTACTGTGTAAGAAATACGGTATTGGGAGCACTGAACTTAGGATATACAGTCTTCTTCTTGGAAGATGCTTCCCAAGGGGTTAACATAAACAAAGGTGATGTTGAAAAAGCTATAAATGAAATGCTTCTTGCCGGTGCCATAACGATAAGTCTTAAAAATGTAGAAAAATAAAAGGGGGATTGACTCCCCCCTTTTTTTTACTCGTCGTCTTTCAAGTCCTCAAGAAGTTTAGAAATATCAATGTCCAAGTCTTCAACACCTTCTTGACCTGTAAATGGTGGAGTAATGGAATTTCCATAGTTTCTTTCAGTAAAACCTGCAAATCTCATAGGTCTTCCTTTTTCGTCAAATCCCGTTGCTATAACCGTTACTTGAATTGTGTCTTCTAAAGTATCATCAATGCTTACTCCAAAGAAGAAGTTTGTGTCATCCCTCTTAGCTCTTTCTTTAATGAGTCCAGCAGCAGCATAAGCTTCGTCTAAAGTAAGGTCTGGACCCCCCGTAATGTTTACCAAGATTCTACTCGCTCCTTCAACTTGAACATTTTCAAGAAGTGGGTTGTCTATTGCCTTCCTTGCGGCAGTTAGGGCCCTATCTTCACCGCTTGCCTCTCCAGTTCCCATTAGTGCATATCCACCACTATGCATTACAGTTTTTACATCTGCAAAATCAAGGTTAATAAGACCTGGTCTTGTAATCACTTCAGTAATGCCCTTAACTGCTTGATAAAGAACGTTATCAGCAAGCTTGAAAGCATCTAAGATTGACATCTCCTTAGAGGCAACGGTAAGAAGCTTTTGGTTAGGAACAACCATCAATGTGTCTACAAATTCCTTTAGTCTCCTGATTCCAGCTTCAGCAAACTCGTGTCTTCTTCTACCTTCAAAGTCAAAAGGTCTAGTAACAACACCAACAGTTAAAATTCCCATATCTTTTGCAATCTTTGCAACGATCGGAGCAGCTCCTGTTCCCGTTCCTCCTCCCATACCAGCGGTAATAAAGACCATATCGGAACCTTCAAGAACTTCTCTAATCTTTGGTTCATCTTCAAGTGCGGCTTGTTCTCCAATTTCCGGTTTCCCTCCTGCTCCAAGTCCCTTGGTAAGTTTTTCACCTATTTGAACTTTTAGAGGAATTGGAAGCTTTGCAAGAACTTGGGCATCAGTGTTTATAGCAATAAATTCAACACCTTCTATTCCCTTTTCAAGCATTCTCGCAACAGCGTTTCCACCACCTCCACCAACTCCAATTACTTTTATCACTGGTCCTTGAAAAGTATCATCGGCTATATCAAACATAGTTCCTCCTTGATTTTCAAATTTTCATATTTGGTATTCTACCTTAAAATTTAAGATAGTTAAGAGTTAAGTGAGGTGAAAAATGAAAGCTTTTCTTGTAGATATAGGGAAAGGAACACAGGACATTCTTTACGCCGATTCAACAATTAACCCAGAAAACTGGATAAAAGCTATTCTACCGTCACCAACGAGAATACTTGCGGAAAGAATAAAGAAAATGGAAGAGGATGTATTTATCGATGGCTATGTTATGGGGGGAGGTCCTGTTAAAAAAGCTATTTTAGAACATCTTGCCAAAGGTTTTAAGGTCTTTATTTCAGAAAGTGCAGCAAAGACTATCAAGGATGATTTAAATAGAGTAAAAGAACTTGGAGTAGAAATCATTAGTAGAATGGAAAAATCCAACCTAATTTTTTCAGACCTAATGTTTGATCTTTGGAAAAAGATTATAAATCTTGTAGGAGAAGAATTCTCTCCAGAGATAGTAGGTATAGCTTGCCAGGATCATGGGTTTATAGAAGGACAGAGTGATAGGATAACAAGATTTTCCTACTTTAGAGAAAGACTTAAAGAGACTCAAGACCCTTACGAGTTCTTTTTCTTACGTAAGACAGGTTTCTTTTCAAGGTTTGACTCTGTAATAGAACAGCTGAAGATGAAAGGTTTGAAAGGCTTCGTTATGGACAGCAAAATTGCTTCTATCTGTGGAATCTTAAGTTATGCAGAAGAAATGGGCATAGATGAGTTTATAGGACTTGATATTGGAAATGGTCATACATTGGGAGTTTCGATGAAGGAAGGAAAAATAAGAGGACTTTTTGAACATCACACTAGATATCTTACGAAAGAAAAGCTTAAAGGACTTGTAAAGAGACTCTCTGAAGGAACCCTAACTTTTGAAGAAGTCTTTAATGATAATGGGCACGGTGCTGTCGTGTTGGGAAAGATAAACCCTCAAAAAATCTTTATTGCTGGTCCCAACAGGAAACTTTTTAAAGAGTTCGGAGAGTATGCTTACCCTGGAGGAGATGTAATGATTACAGGATGTATTGGTCTTTATGAAGTGGCAAAAAGATTAATGAACTTATGCTAAAGACTTTTCTATTTTTTCAAATAGTTTTTCTTTTACTTCTTCTAAGCTCCCTCTAAATTCAAACCCTGCAGCCATTTTGTGTCCGCCCCCTCCCATCTCTTTAGCGATTTGTGCAACATCTACACGGCCTTTAGAACGCATAGAAACTTTCCAAAGGTTTTCTTCCATTTCCTTGAAAAATATTGCTACTTCTACTCCCATTATAGAACGTGGATAGTTTATGAACCCTTCAGACTCTTCAAGAACTGCACAGGCTTCCTTTAGAAAGTTTTTAAATAAGGTTATGTGAGCGACTTTTCCTCCAGCAGCAAACTCTAAGGTTTCAAGAACAAGCTTTAAAAGTTTAAACCTACTAAGCCTATTCCTTTCAAAAAGGTTTTTAGTTATAAAGTAGGGGTCTATTCCCTTTTTTATGAGTTCTGCTGCTATTACATGAGTACGTGGCGAAGTGTTGCTATAACTGAATCCTCCCGTATCTGTAAAGATTCCTGTATAAAGGGGAAGGGCTACAGGATATTCTATAAGGCTGAAGTCCATAAGTTTCATTATCTCATAGGATAACTCACAAGTGCTGGAAATTTCCGGTTCAACTATAGAGTAATCAGCAAAATCCTCTGCAGTAATGTGATGGTCTATAACTATTGATTTTTTAGAAGGTATTACATCAAAGCCTGTTCTTTTGAAATCAGAAACGTCAGTAATTATTACCCAATCAAACTCCTCTTTTATTTCGTCAATGACATTTATTTCTTCTATTCCAGGAAGAAAGTCAAAGTTAAAAGGAGGAGAGTCTTTGTATATTATTTTCACATTTTTACCTAAACGCTTTAAAAAGTTATACCAAGCAAGAGAACTTCCTATTGCATCTCCATCAGGATTTTTATGGGTTGTTATTAAAATCTTTCCTTCAAGACTTCTTAAAAGTTTTGCCATTTCTTCTCTTGAAAGTCTCATAAAAACACCTCTGGGGCTACTACAAATTCAGGTCTTGGAACAACTCTTATTTTTAATCTTTTGCCAAGCAAGTGGTGAATAAAACCGGTAGCTTTGTTAAGCGTTTCCACTGCTAAAGCAGCATCTTCTCTCTTTAAGGAAGAAATAAAAACGGTAGCTTTACTTCCATCCTTTGAAATGTGAACATCGTGAACAGTGATAAACAAGTTTTCCGGCAAATCAATTTCTGTCCTTATTATCTCCGAAAGTTCTCTTATCAAAAGAGAACGAAGTCTCTCTCTTCTCCTTTCTCTCATTACTCTCCACTCACAGTTAAAGATTTGACCATTACAGATGGAGAACAAACGTTACCAATCCATCTTTGGTCTCTGCCAACTTCGGTAATTCCAGATAGTAGTTCCTTAATATTTCCAGCAACGGTCATACCGGTAACAGGCTGAACTAACTTTCCGTCCTTAAAATATATCCCACTTATACCTATTGAGAACTCTCCAGAAATAGGATTAATAGTATGAATACCCATAGCATCGGTTATTAGTAAAACCTCTTCTGGGGTCTTTATCAGTTCTTCAAGTCCTAAAGCTCCCTTTTCTACTACAAGATTTGTAATTTCTGCCTGTGGTAAAGAAGCTAAAGAACTTCTCATTCCGTTTCCTGTAGGTTTAAGTCCGAGTTTTTTTGCTGAATACGTGTCAAGTAAGAAGTTCTTGAGAACGCCTCTTTCTATGATAGCTTTTCTCTTGGTTGCTACACCTTCATCATCAAAAGGAATAGTTCCCATTCCATCTTTTAAGGTAGGGTCATCGTATAAATTTAGAACGTGACTTGAAACTTCCATACCAAGCTTTTCAGCAAAGAGGGATTTTTTTCTTAAAACATTGTTTCCAAGAAAAACGGGAGATAAAGCCTCTATTATTTCGGCAAAAACAGTATTTTTAAAGATAACAGTTAACTTTTTGGTTTCTAAAGGTTTTGCTCCAAGAAGTTGTAACGCGCTTTCACAAGCTCTCTTAGCAACAAGATCAGCGTCAAGATCACTAAAATATCTTTTAACATCAAAATCCCATCCCATCTGGGATTCACCATTTTCTTCCGCAGCTAAAAGAACGCTTAAGAAGAAATTTGAAGTTGTATAGCTAAAACTCTGACCGTTGGAGTTTAAGTAGTAAACGTTGGAAATGGAATCTCTGTATGCAGCCTTTCTCACCCTCTTTATTCTACTGTCAAAGGAATAGACATTTGATTCTAGTTCTAACGCAAGTTCCACCTTTTTATTAGTGGGAATAGAATGAAAGTTTTCATCATAAAGAGGGAAGTCCAAAGAGTTATTACTCGGCATGGAAAAGACGTATTCATCTTGGGATGAAAACTTAGCATTTTCTCTCGCACACTCAATAGCTATTCTTATACCCTCGTCAGAAATATCTGTTGTGTAGGCAAAACCAAGCCTTCCGTCCACGACAGCCCTAATTGCAATACCGCTTTTTACAGGTATTTTTATCCTTTCGACTTCGCCTCTTTTTACTTCTATAGATGATCCCCAAGATTCAACAGCATAGATATCGAAGTTATCAACATCTTGTTTTTTTAAAATACCGGCTGCCTTCTCCATAAACTCTACCATTTTGCCTCCTATAAGGAAGAGGAAAAATACCTTTTAACTTCCAACTGCTTACCGCAACTTTTCTTTCCTTCTGTACAGTATCCCAGAAAATAGCAGTTGGGACCAACTTTATTAAAAACAGAAGGTACCTCTTTCCTCAAAATTTTAAGCATTAAAATTGCCATTTTTCTTATTTCCCACTGGGCCCTATTGCAAGTTCTAAGCCTTAAGAAGTGAACAAGCTCTTCTCCATTCATAGTAAACAGAATTCGTGTAGTACAAGCATTTGGAAGGACAAATCTTGCATCTTCCCTAGGTATTTCTTTACTAACAAGTTCTTCGTAAAAAGAACCTATAGTTTCCATCAATTTATGGTACTTATCTTCCTCTTTTTTACCTTTTATTGAATCTGGAACAACGTATGGAAAATTTTTCATAGCAACGTATCTTTGGGATTGCTGGCTGTAAGAAGCAGGTCTGTGTCTTACAAGTTGGTGAGAACAGGCTCTAGAAATACCTTCTATCAAGAAAGTAAAGTATGAATGCCTCAAGAAAGCTTTTTCATCTTTCAAAGGAGGAAGATTCTTAGAAACCAAAAGAACTTTCAATTTTCTCCCCTTTTAGGCTTTTAGAACAGACTCAACAATCGACTTAAACATTCTAAAACCATCTACACTTCCTAGGATTTCTTCAGAAGATCTTTCTGGGTGTGGCATTAAACCAAAAACGTTTCCTCTCTTGTTGCATATCCCTGCAATGTTATTAAGAGAACCGTTTGGATTAAATTTTTCATTAACTTCACCATTTTCACTACAATACCTAAGAACTACCTGACCATTTGCTTCAAGTTCTTTTAGCGTTTCTTCATCGCAAGTATAGTTTCCTTCTGCGTGGGCAATAGGAATTCTTATAACTTCTCCTTTATCGTAAAGTTTAGTAAACGGAATATTATTGTTTTCTACCCTTAAGTAGACAAACTCACATATAAATGAAAGGGTTTTGTTGGGGAGCATAGCTCCCGTAAGTAATCCAGATTCAAGGAGTATTTGAAAGCCATTGCATATCCCCATAACGAGTCCGCCTTTCTCGGCAAACTCGCAGATACTTTCAGTGATTGGAGATAGTTTTGCCATCGCCCCGGCTCTTAAATAGTCACCGTAGGAAAAACCTCCAGGTACAATAACACAGTCAACTCCTGTTAAATCTCTTTCTTTATGCCAAAGGTACTTAACATCAAAACCCAAGACTTTCTCTATAACCCAACCTACATCCTTTTCACAGTTACTTCCAGGGTAAACAGGAATTCCAAATTTCATTACTTCACCTCTTCAATCTCAAATGTATATTCCTCAATAACAGGATTTACCAAGAACTTCTTTGCCATTTCTGCAAGTTCTTGCTTTACTTCATCAACGGAGTCCGCTTCTATTGTCATGGTAACGTACTTACCTACCTTCACATCTTTTACCTTTGTAAATCCTAAAGAATGGGCAGCTTTTTCTACTGCCACTCCTTGGGGATCAAGAACACCTGCTCTGTAAGTAATGAACACCTTTACAAAGTAGTTTGCCATTTCTCACCTCTTTGTTGCATAATCTACGTGTGGAAATTTTAGCAAAAGGGGAATCTATGCAGTGTAAAGAAACCTGTCCCTTGATTAAACTCTATTTTGTAACAATCATTTCAATGGCAATTTCTGTAAGATTTTTTAAAGTATATACTTCTTTCGTAGCATTTTTCTTAATGGTAATTGTTCCAATAGTCTTCTTTAAGAAAGATCTAAAAAGTATAGGATACAGGAATTTCACTAAGGGTTTCTTTTGGGGAGTAGTATCTCTATTAGTTCTTTCTCCTTTAGTTTTTATCTGTTCAGCGATAAGTAAAAACATTTATTTAGGAGAAGTGGTCAACTCATTTATAGCTTACTTACCGATGGTTATTGCCGAAGAAACATTCTTTAGAGGATACTTTTATTCACAAATAGAAAATGAGACTCTAATTGGTCCTATCTCAAAGGTTAATCTCATTTCAAGTTTCCTATTTACTAGTGCTTGTGTTTGGATTTATTACGATCCAGCCAAATTTTTAGCATTCTTTCCTTCCCTTGCAATGGGATACTTATACGAAAAAAGCTCTTCTATTTTGGCACCGATCATTTTTCATTTAGGGATTAATTTCATCTATACACTTTTTCCATGTTAAAGGGGGAAAAGTTGAAAAAGCAAGTGTTGATTATTTCCATAGTTTCTTTCTTTTTAGATAGGTTAACAAAGTTTTTAGCTGGAAAATACTTGAAGTTTAAAACGATAAACATAATTTCCGGTTTCTTTTCTCTTAGATATGCTGAGAACAAAGGAGCCGCTTTTAGTATTCTTTCAAGTGGAAACGAGATCTTAAGAAAAATTTTTCTCTTAGCTATTCCTATTATAGTTGCAGGTTGGATTGTTTATTATGTCTTAACAAAAGAAATAGAAAATAAAAGACTTAGGTGGGGACTTGGATTAATACTTGGAGGAGCTCTTGGAAACCTTTATGACAGAATAGTCTACGGGAAAGTAGTAGATTTTTTAGACTTTTACGTATCATCTTACCATTGGCCCACCTTCAATCTTGCAGACACCTTCGTTTTCTTAGGGTGTGTTCTTGTTATTCTTTCTCAAAGTAAAACCGATTAGTTGACTTTAATATTGAAGCGAATAATTTTTAGTTAGGCAACCAGACTCAAAATGAGGTGATATAATTGGGGAGTTTTAAAATCCCCTACTCTTTTATTCAGGAACTTCTTTCAAAAGTTGATATTGTAGATATAGTATCACATTATATTTCTCTTAAGCAAGTAGGAAGAAATTTTACAGCCCTCTGTCCCTTCCATGTAGAAAAAACTCCTTCCTTCGTTGTAAGTCCAGAAAAACAGATATTCAAGTGTTTTGGCTGTGGAGTAGGTGGAAATGCAATAACTTTCGTTGAAAAGTATGAAAACTTATCTTTCTTCGAAGCTGTAAGGAGAGTTGCTGAACTAAGTGGAATAGAAATCCCCCAAGAATTTGGAAACGAAGAAGAGACATCAATTATTGAAGAAACTGGCTTAAAAGCTGCAAAGTTCTTCTATTCAAAGCTCAAAGCCATAAAAGGATATTTAGAGGAAAGGGAAATTCCAGAAAGTATAGCTAAAAAATTTCTACTTGGATACGCACCGAAAGGGTATTCTAAGAGTCTCAAGATAAATAGAGAAGCAGCTCAGAAGTTGGGGTTATTAAATAGTAAAGGAAGGGAGTTCTTCTCTGAAAGGTTGATAATTCCTATTTTTTCCCATTCCGGAAAAGTTGTTGCATTCGCAGGAAGGATCTTAAACGAGGATAGCAAGTTACCTAAATACATAAACAGTCCAGAAAGCGATACCTTCAAGAAAGGAAATCTCCTTTATGGTTTTTACCAATCAAAGGAGGCAATTTTAAAAAAAAGAGAAGTTTTTATTGTCGAAGGATACTTTGACGTGATTTCTTTACACAAGGTAGGAGTGGAAAATGTCGTTGCTCCCATGGGAACATCGCTAACAGAAAATCATGCTAAGCACATAAAAAGATATTCAGCCACTCCAGTACTAATGTTTGATGGAGATAATGCTGGAAGAAAGGCAGCATTAAGAAGTGCGAGAATTTTTTATTCCTTAGGAGTAGAACCGTTCGTTGTAGAACTTCCTGAAGGAGAGGACCCTGATTCAATGGCAAGAAAAAATGAGGACTTACTTAAAGAACATTTAAACTCTCCTCAGGATTTTGTGAGCTGGTCGTTAAAAAAGTTAGAAACCCTCAACGATGTAGAGAAAACCCCATTTTTGAAAGAAATTGTTTCCGCTATTTTTCCACTAAAGTTTCACGATCCTTTCAAGTTTAAATCTATAATTTCCAAACTGGAAGCCGAATTTGACGTAGATGAGAAATGGATTAGGAAAAACGTTGTAGATTTTAGACAAAAAGAAAGGTCTTTAGAATCACAAGAAGAATTAATACCTCCTTATGAAAAAGCTTTTCTCAAAGCATTGCTTGAAGAACAGTTTCCTCTTCCCATCGACGTTTCTCCTACAAACTTCGTATCTCAAAAAGTAGCAACCATTTACACACTTTTTAAGAACATGAAGGATAAGGACTTAACTTCTTTTCAGGTTCAGTACCCAGAGCTTTCAAATGTTATTGCAGACGTGCTTTTGTCAGAATTTTCAGAAGTAGAAATTAAAAGTGCAGTTTGCAAAGTTTTGAGCAAAGAAATAGACAGAAGACTAAAGAAAACTAAAGAACTTAAGGAAAAAATGTTTCTCAAAAAGCTTGTTTTCGATTTGAAAAGAGGGAACTTGGAAAAGCTAAGAGGTTTTGCTCTAAAAACCGGTTAATAGGAGGAAGCCTTGGAAAAGCCAAACTTTGAGGAGTTAATAGAACTCGGAAGAGACAAAGGGTACATCACTTTTGACGAGTTAATGGAGCACCTTGACGAAGAGGTGCTCACACCAGAGTTAATAGAAGAGCTCATGGCTCAACTTGACGAGTTTGATATTCACATTATACCAAAAGAGGGTGAAGAACATATAGACCTCTCAAAACTCCAGATCACAATCGCTCCGGACACACTACCAAGGTCTGATGACCCAATTAGACTTTACTTACGGGAAATGAGCGGTATTTCCCTTCTTAAAAGACACGAAGAAATTGACCTCGCAAAGCGTGTAGAACTTGGAAGAAAAGCACTACTTAGATACCTTCTGAAAACAAGGGCTGTTCTAGACTACATCCTTGAAGTGGAAGAAGAAATAAAGAACGGAAAGGTTAAAGTAAGGGACATAATGCGCTCTCCTGATGATTTTGCTGAAGGCGGAGAAACCCAAAGGAAGAAAAAGTTTTT
>JBDOLX010000019.1 GCA_039832905.1 Desulfurobacteriaceae bacterium
TCTGTTTTTCTAATTTCTTTTTTCTCAAAATATTCAAGAGGATCAAAATCTTTAACTTCACCTGCTATCTGAACTGGAAATTCTGAAGCATCAAACTTTGTTATTTTTCCTATTCCAGATTTTCCGGCTGTTATGTTTTCCCAAAAAGTTTTTACATCACTTCCAACTGGAGAAACAACTCCAATACCTGTAATAACAACCCTTCTCATCCTCTTTACTCCTTGATTTTTAATTTATTTTGGAAGTTTATGACTTGAGTGAAATTATATAATAATTTGAGAAGTCTAACTAAAGGGGAGGATAATATGGTTATCCAAGTTCAACCTAAAGAGGTAGACTACGACTCCTTGGCTTTAAGAGTTTTCTTGAAAGCTTTAGAGATAATAGGGGGGCCAAGAAAGATTTTTGAGTATAGAAATCTTACCTGGATTCCAAGCCTCATGGAAGCTGCTTACGCTGTTGTCTTAAAAGAAGAAGCTTTTAAAACAGATGAAGAAATAGCTGAGTTTATAGGAATTACCAAACAAACGGTTAAAAATATGCTTTCAGCAGATCCAGATATTGTTCTGAAAAAACTTTCTGGAGAACTTGAAAGTAAAGAGATCAAAGTTCATACAGCTGGAGGTCTTGCAAAGCTCGCCTATAAAGAAGTAAAGGAAGGAAGAGACTTTGTTCCATTTGTAATTTCTTTGTGTGAAACCTACGTTTCTAAGCTCCTTGGTATTGCATGGCCAGTAGAGGTCCTAACAGCAATAAAGGGAATGGACTTTCCAATAGAAGAAGATAAGAAGGAAATGCTGAAGGAAAGACTATCTGGAATAAACGTCAAAGGTACTTCAGCCGTTTCACTTGTAGAGAAGATGGAATTTCCAATCAAAAACCCTGCAGATCTTCTCCACAAGTTGAAAGAAGCAGCTGAAAGAACATAGTTTCACGAGGAGCAAACATGCTAAGCAAAGCAGATGAGGCAAAACTAAGGGACTTTATAGTCTCTCAGCTAAACCTTCCAAGAACACTTGTTGATGGAAAAGAAGACTGGATAAAAGCCATACTTGACGCTAATGCAGCAACGGAAGAAGAACTCTTAGAACTTTTGTCAAAGTTTTTTAAGGTACCAGCTGTAGATCTTAGAAAAGTTCAAATTTCAAGTGATGTAATAAAGATTGTTCCAAGGGCTACTGCAGAAAAGTTCCTTTTGATTCCTTTTGGAAAGTCAGGACCTATCCTAAAAGTTGCAATGTCTGACCCTTCAGATATACAAACAAGAGAAAAAATTAGGTTTTCAACAGGACATAGAGTTCAACCTTACGTTGCTATTCCATTTAGGATAAAGGAAAAGTTACAGGAAGTTTATGGAGAAGCAGAAGAAGAAGTCTTTTCTTCCTTAAGCGAAGAACTTTTGAAAAAGGATCTAAGTAAAGAAATAGAAGCGGAAACCGTTCCTCACGAAGAAAACGTTGTATCTCTCGATAACATTAAAGCCTTAGCTACTCAGGCCCCAATAGTAAGGTTGGTAAACGCCATAATTGCAGAAGCTTTAAGAAGAGGAACAAGTGACATCCATATTGAGCCTTTTGAGAAGGAATTAAGAGTAAGATACAGAATAGATGGTATTTTACAAGTAGTTGGTAAATATCCTCCTGAAATAAAAGAGGCGGTAGCTGCAAGATTTAAAGTAATGAGCAACCTTGATATAGCTGAGAAGAGACTTCCACAAGACGGAAGAATGAGAGTCAAGTTCAAAGGTAGAGATATTGACTTTAGGGTTTCTACTGTTCCAACTGTTTTTGGAGAGAAGATCGTTTTAAGGGTTCTTGATAAAGGAAACTTGAGGCTTGACCTTACCCAACTTGGGCTTGAAGAGAGGGAATTTAACCTCCTTGTAAAAGCTATAAAATCTCCTTACGGAATGATACTCGTTACTGGACCAACAGGTTCTGGTAAGACGACAACCCTTTACTCTTCTCTTTTAACAATTAACACTCCTGAAGTTAACATAATGACAGCCGAAGACCCGGTTGAATATAACCTTTACGGGATAAACCAGGTTCAGGTAAGACACGACATAGGTTTGGATTTTGCGAGAGTTTTAAGAGCTTTCTTGCGTCAAGACCCAGATGTCATAATGGTTGGTGAGATCCGTGATAAAGAAACAGCAGAGATCGCCATAGAATCTGCTCTTACCGGACACTTGGTTATTTCTACCCTCCACACCAACGACGCTCCGAGTACCGTAACAAGACTAGTTGATATGGGCATAGAACACTTCTTGATTTCTTCTTCCTTGATTCTCGTCGTAGCACAAAGACTTGCAAGAAAAATATGTCCAAAGTGTAAAGAACCTTACCAGTATCCTCCGGAAGTCCTAAGAGAAGTTGGATTCTCGGAAGAGGAAATACTCAAGATACAAACATACAAGGGAAAAGGTTGTGATCACTGTGGAGGAAGTGGATACAAAGGAAGGGTTGCCCTTTACGAAGTTCTCGAGATGACCCCAAAACTTAGAGAAGCTGTGATAAAGGGTAAAAACACCGATGAGCTTAGAGAGATTGCAAGGGCAGAGGGAATGAGAACTTTAAGAGAGATAGGCTTGATAAAAATAGCCAAAGGTGTTACAACTCCTGAAGAAGTCCTAAGGGTAACAAGGGATACGTAATGAAAGAGATTTCTAAAAAGAAACTTCTGAGAATTTTTATAAGTTCAGAAGACAAATTTAAAGATAAACCCTTATGGGAATATATACTCCAGCTTGTTAAAGAAGAAGGTTTAGCGGGAGCTACAGTTTTAAAGGCTGTTGCAGGAATAGGAAGACACTCCGAACTTCATACTTTTAATATTTTTCGTCTTTCTCAGAACTTACCAGTAGTTGTGGAAATTATTGACGAAGAAAATAAAATAAGAAACTTCATAAAAACTTTAGATGGAATAATAGAAGAAGGACTCCTCGTTCTTGAAGATGTAGAAGTAATTGTTTATAAACACAGGAGTGAAAATGAGGATAGGAACGGTTGAACTTGGAAAAAAACCGAGAGTCATAGTTGCCTTAAACGAGGCTAACCTAAAGGAAAACTTAGAGAAAGCAAGAACTTTAAAAATTGATCTTGTAGAAGCAAGGATAGATCTTCTCTCTGAAATCTCTAAAGATTCAATAAAGAAGTTTTTAAACGCAGTTGCAGACTACGGCTTTTACACTGTTTCTACATTAAGACCAACTTGGGAAGGTGGAAAGTTTAAAGGTAGCGAAGAAGAAAGACTAAAGCTTTTTGAGACGATAGTTAAACATCCAGCTACAGGTGCAGTTGATATAGAACTGCGAGCAGAGATTTTGCCTAAAGTTAAAGAACTTGTTAAAAAAGAGAGGAAAGTTCTGATAATCTCTTACCACGATTTTGAGAAAACGCCAGAAAGTTCAGAAATAGAAGAAATTTTCAAGAAAGCAGTAGAAAAAGGTGCAGATATCGTAAAACTTGCTTTTACAGGAAAAACTAAAGAAGATGTAGCAAAGGTTTGCTGCACTCTCTCAAAGCTTAGCCATCCAAAAATCTTTATGGTAATGGGAGAAGAAGGAAAATTTACAAGAGTTATAGGTTTTTCTTTTGGTTCTCTACTTACCTACACATTTTTTGGTGAACCCGTTGCTCCAGGGCAGATAGAAGCAGAAAAGTTATTAAAATTAATAAACGAGTTTTATCCATCATCGGGACTAAGATGAGCGAGAACTCTTTTACTTTTGCAACTGCTATTTTGTACATCCTTTCAACTCTACATTACCTTCTTTTCCTTATTTTAGGAAAGGATAAACTTGCAACCGTTGGTCTCTACGCTGCACGAATAGGTTTCTTAACAAACTTAATAGCAATAATTTTTCTTTTAAAGTCGGAAAGCCATTCTCTATTTACAGAAAAAGGAGCTTTCTCCCTTTTTGGAATAGGTATAGTTTCCATCTTTCTTTACTTTGTTAGTAAGCACAAGCTTCCTTTATCCGGTGCCTTTTTAATGCCTTGGGCAGGTATTTCATTGGTCATAGCTTCAATATCCTCAGGAATTCCCAAAGATACCTTTCCTGTAGGAATTGTCGGAATTACTCACATAATATCTGCATTCTTAGGGTACAGTGCTTTCATCTTTTCAGCTGTAATTTCTCTAATCTACATCATATTTGAGAGAAACTTGAAAAAAAAGAAGTTTTCACTCTTTTACCACAAGACTCCTTCTTTAACTCTTCTTGAATCGATTGTTTACCACTCTTTAACGGTAGGTTTTACTTTTATAACCATATCCA
>JBDOLX010000020.1:0-2879 GCA_039832905.1 Desulfurobacteriaceae bacterium
GTATGGAGAGGACCTTTAAAGCATCAAGCAATAAAACAGTTTTTGGCTGAGATTGACTGGGGAGAGCTTGATTACCTCATTGTTGACCTTCCACCTGGAACAGGAGACGAAGCTTTAAGCGTTGCTGAGCTTATCAAGGGAATGGACGGCTTCGTTATTGTTACAACTCCACAGGAAGTATCTCTACTTGATACCAAGAAATCCATTAGTTTTGCAAAAATGATGAATGTTCCAGTTTTAGGAATTGTGGAGAACATGAGCGGTCTTATCTGTCCTCACTGTGGAAAAGAAATAGAAGTATTCAAAAAAGGTGGTGGAGAAAATGCCGCAAAAGAGTTAGGAATTCCGTTCCTTGGTAGAATTCCTATAGAGCCTGTTGTTGCTGAAGCTGGAGACAAAGGAGTTCCAATAGTAATTTCTCAGCCTGAAAGTGTATCTGCCAGAAGTTTTAAGGAAATCGTTGATAAACTTTTAGAGGAAGTAGAGAATAATAATGGATAGAAGGAAACTTCTAGCAGGAGCTTTCATGCTCCTGTCCTTACTTCTAATCGGCATAGGAGTTTACAGGGAGGAACTTATAGAAATCTGGAATAACGGAAAACTTCTATGTCTTACGTGTATAGGAATTAAGTGATGTTAAAGGTTTCTTTCTTTAAGAATAGAAGACTTTACCAAGCTCTTACAGGGCTTTTCTCAAACCTTGCTATTTTCAACTTTTTTACTTCTCGTCTATACACTGGCAAACTAAAGAGTATACCTTTTCCCATAATGAACTGTTATGCCTGTCCAGCCTCTGTCTATTCATGCCCAATAGGAACGCTTTCTCACTTCTTTGTTGTTTCAAAAATTCCCCTTTTAACTATCGGAATAATAGCTGGCGTTTCGGCAACATTTGGTAGATGGATCTGCGGGTGGGTATGTCCTTTTGGATTAGTGCAAGATCTTCTCTTTAAGATCCCTTCCATGAAGTTTGAACTTCCAGGGTTTTTTGTTTACCTAAAATATGTCATGTTAGCTTTTGGAGTAATTCTTCTTCCTTTCTTATTCAAAGAGCCGTACTTTTGTATGGTCTGTCCAACAGGAACTTTAGAAGCTGGTATCTACTGGGTAGCTATAAGTTCAATGATCTTGAACATGGCAGGGGCTTTTTTCCTGTTTAAACTTTCTTTAGGAGTTTTATTTCTGTACGGTTCAGTTTTTATAAAAAGACCTTTCTGTAGATATGTATGTCCACTTGGAGCTGTTTTTTCAATATTCAACAAACTTTCTATCGTTGACTTTAAGGTAGAGAAAGAAAAATGTATAGAGTGTAATCTTTGCCAAAAGTCCTGTCCTGTTGATTACAAGATCTACGAAGACCCTAACTCTCCAGCCTGTTTAAGATGTTTAAACTGTGTAAGAGTCTGCTCTGTAGTCAAAATAAACTATCCAACAGTTAAATTACCTAAATCTTCTGAAACTTACCACAATTAGTCTTTTAGCCCTTCAAGAAATTTTAAATTTAACCAACAATCCTGTATAATAAAATGCAAACTTTCTAATGGAGGTATAAATATGGCAGAAACAGTTACACTTAAAGGAAATCCTGTTGTTTTGGCGGGACCAACTCTTAACGTTGGAGACGAAGCTCCTGTTGCTTGCGTTGTAAAGAAAGACCTTTCTGAAAAGGCTATTGGTGGAAAGAAAGACAAAGTTCAACTAATTATCACAGTTCCTTCTCTTGACACTCCTGTTTGTGAGATGGAGACTCAAAAGTTTAACAACCTTCTTAAAGACTTTGAAAATGTTGATGTTACAGTAGTTTCTATGGATCTACCATTTGCAGAGAAAAGATTCTGTGAAAGCTTTAACGTCGAAAACATTGATGTAGCTTCTGACTTCAGATACAGAGATATGGAAAAGTTTGGAGTTCTTATTGCTGAAGGTGCTTTAAAAGGACTTCTTGCAAGAGCTATTTTCATCGTTGATAAGGACGGAAAAATCGCTTACAAGCAACTTGTTCCTGAAATTACACAAGAACCAAACTATGATGAAGTTCTCGAAGCACTAAAGAAAATAGTATAAAGATTATGACCTACCCTTTTTGGGGGGCTTCTCCCTCCCTTAAATTAACAAAGTGCTATCTCCTTTTCAAAGTATATCCATCCACTTTCAGGACAAAAAGAGAGTTTAAAGGCGTAAAACTTCACACCTTTTTCCAGTGCCAGTTTAAAAGTTTTTGCAAATTTTGGATCTTGAACTTCATGGGGCTTAAAACATTCACACTTTCTAAAAACTAGAAATAAAACTGCGGTCTCAAATCCTTTTTCTCTTAGTTCTATTAAATCTTCAAGATGTTTTCTTCCTCTAGCTGTCGGAGCATCGGGAAAAAGGCAAATGTTCCTTTTTTCTAGGTTACATCCTTTCACTTCAATGTAGAATTTTCCATCTACTAAAAAATCGATTCGGCTGTTTCTCCACTTTACTTCTCTCTTAATCTCCTCAGGAATAAATCCCAAAAGACCCTTCTCGATTACTTTTTGAGCTATTTTCGAGTGTAAGGAAGTATTTAAGAAAACCCAAGTTCCATCGTTTAAAACAGCAACAAGTTTATAGTCAAGCTTCCCTCTTTCGTTATTTGCGAGAATAACGGGAGTTTCTGGAATTAAAAGCTCTTTTAACCTACCTGTATCTGAAATGTGCGCTTTAAAGATTTTCCCTTTAACTGAAACAAGACCAACAAATCTGTTTGGTCTTTCAACAAAAAGCCCCCGAGAGAAATCTCCCAGGAGCTCCTTAACGTTTAGTATCTTTTCCATTAGAGGGACTTTTGAATTTCAAAGTCAATTTCTTTTCCAAGATGTCCTGTAGCGTTTGCAACGTGAACTACAACCTTCTTT
>JBDOLX010000020.1:2889-10822 GCA_039832905.1 Desulfurobacteriaceae bacterium
TTTGTTTTTGGGTCGTATTCAAGAACTGTAATTCCGCAATTTGCCTGCTTAAAAGCCCAGAACTTATTGAGATCAACCCCAAGAAGATAACACATTAAAACCTTGTTTGTAGCGTCATGTCCAACTATTACTATAAGGTCATCCTCTCCATGTTCAGAAACAATTTCTTCAAAAGCCTTAACTGCTCTATCGTAAACATCTTTAAGTGTCTCTCCACCTTCACCTGGCATCTTAACTTCTGCCGGTTTTTCTCTCCAGAGTTTTAAAAGTTCTGGATACTTTTCTTCAACTTCACTTGCAAGCATACCTTCCCACTCACCGTGGTCAATCTCCTTAAATCCTTCTCTCTCAATTACAGGAATGTTATGGTGTTTAGCAATTTCTAAAGCTGTATCCTTACACCTTGAGAGAGGACTTGAGTAAACAGCCTTCACTGGAAAACTTTTGAGAGCTTCTCCAACTCTTTTAGCCTGTTCTTTTCCTTCTTCGTTAAGAGGAATATCCATCTTTCCTTGATACCTACCTTCTGCATTCCATACGGTCTTTCCGTGTCTTACAAGGATAATCTTTGGCATTTCCTAACTCCTTAAAGGTATTTTTGAAGGGGAATTATAAACCAGCAAAAGTTTTTAAAAAATTTTTACAATTTTTTAACAAAATTGCTAAAATACTCGCCAACATACTTTGTAAGGAGGTCTCTATGAAGAAAAAGCTTGACAGATGGATGGATAGAATGCCTGTGCCTATACTTCCTCCAGATGTAAGAAAAAGAGTTTTCAACGAGTATACTCTTGGTTATGGTCATACAGCAGCTAAAGATGAGTCTTTAAGATGTTTACTTTGTAAGACACCTACCTGTTTAGATTCCTGCCCTGTTCAAAGTAAAATTCCTAACTGGATAGAAACAATTCAAAAAGAAAACGTTTTTGAAGGATACAAAATTTTAAGAGAAAGAAACCCGTTTAGTTCTGTATGTGGAAGGGTTTGTCCTCAAGAGTGGCTCTGCGAAAGCACATGTATTTTACAAAGAAAAGAAAATGGAGAATCTGTTGCCATCGGAGAGCTTGAAAGGTTCATTGCAGACTCAGTAAGAATGTCAGGTATTGAGTGGAAGGAAGAAAAGCTTCCAGATACAGGAAAGAAGGTTGCAATCATTGGTGGTGGCCCAGCTGGACTCTCTGCTGCATACTTCCTAGCTAAGAAAGGACACAGAGTAACGATTTTCGAAGCTCTTCCATACCTTGGCGGCGTAATGAGATACGGAATTCCTGAGCCAAGACTTACAAGAGAAGCTCTTGATTGGGACATCAATCTTATACTAAATCTTGGCGTTGAAGTTAAAACAAATACGGTTGTCGGAGAAGACATTACACTTGACCAGATAAGACAAGAGTATGACGCTGTGTTTATTGCTGTTGGTTCCGGTAGAGGAAAGAAAATGAATATTCCCGGCGTTGATCTTAAGGGATCTTACTCTGCAGTTGGATTCCTAATGAAGGTAAATACAGGAGAAATCCATCCTCTCCTTGCTCCAGACAAGGACGTTGAAATCCCAACAGGAAAGAAAGTGGTTGTTGTTGGTGGTGGATTCACAGCTGTTGACTGTGCTTTAGTATCTGTAAGACTTGATAATGAGGTTCACGTTGTTTACAGAAGAACAAAAGATACTTCCTCTGCTAGAGCGGACGAGTGGGAATGCCTAGAAGAAGAAGGCGTAAAGATGCACTGGCTTACACAGCCAATTGAAGTTCTTGGAAACGATGATGGAGAAGTGGTAGGTCTTAAGTGCGTTAAGATGAAACTTGTTCACGTTGAAGGTAGCAAGAGACCAAAAGTAGAACCTATCCCTGATTCAGAACATGTAATACCTTGTGATGTTGTAATCTTCGCAGTTGGACAGGGAGACAACCCTGTAGCCTACAAGGACGTAGAAGGATTAAACATTGATAAGTGGAACAACCTCTCTACTGTAGATGAAGAGTTCAGAACAAACATTGAAGGAATTTGGGCTGGTGGTGACGTTGTAAACGGTGGAGACCTTGTTGTTACAGCTATCAAACACGGAAGAGTAGCTGCTGAATCCATTCACAAGTACTTAACAACTGGAAAGTGGGAATATAAAGGAAAAGAAGAGTAATCTTTGGGGGCTCTGCCCCCTTGTTTAACAACACGAACAAAGTTTTTCTTTAGTTCTAAGCATTCCACAAGCTGCTGAAATATCTTGCCCTCTTGAATCTCTAATAAAAGCTGCAATGTTATAGTCCCACAAAACTTTTTGAAACTTTTCTATCTGCTTTCTACTTGAAGGTTCATAAGGACTTCCTGGATAGGGATTAAACGAAATTAAGTTAACCTTAACAGGTAATCCTTTAATTAGTTTTACAAGCCTCTTGGCGTCTTCAACTGTATCGTTTACTCCTTTAAGCATTACATATTCAATCATTATTCTTCTTACATTATCTGCAGGATAACGTTTTAAGGCTTTCATTATCTCGGAAATAGGGTATTTTTTGTTAAGTGGAACAAGTTTTTCCCTTACATCATCTGTTGTTGCGTGAAGGGACACTGCAAGTTTCACTTTATTTAGTTCTTTAGCCATTCTGTCTATTCCGGGGACAATTCCAACAGTTGAAATTGTTATTTTTCTCGTTGAGAGGTCTAACATATTTTTGTGTGTCATTATCTCTACTGCTTTTTTAACGTTGTCAAAGTTTAAGAAAGGCTCTCCCATTCCCATAAATACTACGTTGGAAATCCTTTTATTCTCTCCAACATCCCTTTGAACGTGAATGTACTGGTCAACAATTTCTGAAGGCAAAAGATTTCTTGTAAAACCGTCCTTTGCAGTAAGGCAAAAACTACATCCAACAGGACATCCAACTTGCGTAGATACACAAAGAGTATTCCAATCCTTTTCAGGAATAAAGACCGATTCTATTCTGTTTCCATCTTCAAGTTCAAAAAGATATTTTTTAGTTCCATCAGCAGATTCTTCAACCTTAACTAGTTTTAAAACATCTATCTTTGCCTTTTCAGAAAGAAGTTTCCTAGCCCCTTTTGATATATTGGTCATATCTTCAAAGCTTTTTACTCTTTTCTTATAGAGCCACTGAGCAATTTGTTTAGCTCTATACCTTTCAAGCCCAAGATCTACCACAAAATCTTGAAGTTCTTTAAAGGTTAAGTCCTTTATCCTTATCACTTCTTTCTCCTCTTAAGAGTTTTTACAACTCCGTAAATTGTAGAACCCACAAAAGCAACCGTTAACAGTAGTGCTAAAAAGAAACTAACTTTGCTCATCAATTTTTTCTGCCTCTTCAATAAGCATTACTGGAATATCATCAACTATAGGATAGGCAAGTTTACACTTATGGCAAATGAGTTTCCCTTCCTTTTCTCTATATTCTAAGTCTCCTTTACATTTAGGACAAGCAAGGATCTCTAAAAGCTCCTTTTTCAGCATCTTTTTCCCCCTAAAGAATCCAATCAAGGTTCTTGACACACTAAAACATAGGGCATATCTTTTTCATACGCAAACGGAGGGGTGGCCGAGTCTGGCTGAAGGCGGGTGACTTGAAATCACCTGAGGGCCTAACCAGCCCTCCGGGGGTTCAAATCCCTCCCCCTCCGCCATAAGTGGGCCGGTAGCTCAGTTGGTAGAGCAACGGACTTTTAATCCGTAGGTCGGAGGTTCGAATCCTCCCCGGCTCACCATTTTTTTCTTTTATGGAGAGGTGGCCGAGCTGGCTGAAGGCGCCCGCCTGCTAAGCGGGTGTACGGGTTTAAAGCCCGTACCGCGGGTTCGAATCCCGCCCTCTCCGCCATTCAACTAGTTGTTCTCTATTTCTTCCATTTCCTCCCAAAAATACGAAGGTAAAGAATCATAAGGCGTTGGTGAACTATCATCAGTTAGAAAAACATAACTGCAAAACTCAGAAACCATCTCAAAAGTTTCAAACCAATCTTCATAAGGGACTTGATACACAAGGCAAGCACTTTTGTCTCTAAAAGAGGAAACTTGAAGATCCTCAACCTTGTCAAGAGAATTTTCAAAGATAACAACAAGGTCTGCTATATCAAAATAAGCCTCATCGGGAAGTGCTCCCACATTAAGAACAATAGAAAAGTTTCCTAAGGAACGAATATAGTCCGTTATCTTTTTGTAGTAGTAGAACGTCTCATTTATACCTTCCACTTCATCTATAAAGAAACCTTTTATTTCTGGATACAGTTTTAGCCATAGATCTATATCATCTTCTACTTCTTGCATATCTCTTGTTCCCCAAGAAGAGTAAACGTATCCCAAAGGAATTTTTCCATTTTCATTTATGGCTGATACAAATTCAGAATACTGATAGTCAACTACTACTCCAGGACCGTTAAAAGGATTTATAACGATAAAAAACTTTTTAGAACCGTCGGGAAAACTTATTATCTGATCCCAAACTGTAAAATTGTAAGAATATACAGGAAGAATACTTCCCTTTATCTTCGGTTTTGCCGATAGTTCCGAATACTCTTCCCCTCCACAAGAAACAAAAAAAGATAGAACAAAAATCAATATGATTTTTCTCATGTTCTTCCAAAATTTGAATAATAAGGGGAGAATCCCCCCTAACGATTCTCAACTTTAACGTTCTCAGGTTTTATCTTAGCAAAACGTCTCTTTCCAACTTGAAGTATGAACTCTCCACTTAAAACATCTATTTCAAGGTTTTCATCTACTACTTTTTCGCCGTTAACTTTAACTCCTCCCCCTTTTATAAGTCTTCTTGCTTCAGAAGTGGACTTTGTAAGTCCAGCTTCTTTTAAAAGCCTTGGAAGCCATACAGGATTGTTAGGAATTGAAATTGTAGGTTCTGGAATTTCTTCTGGGAGCTCTCTCTTTGAAAAGACTCTTTCAAAGTGCTCTCTTGCTCGCTTAGCAGCCTCTTCCCCGTGGAAGGTTTTAACTATCGTCTCGGCAAGCTTTTTCTTTGCTTCCATTGGATGGAATTTTCCTTCTTTTACAAGTCTTTCCATCTCATTTATTTCTTCTTCAGGAACACGAGTAACTAAACGGTAGTATCTCCACATAAGCTCATCAGAAATTCTCATTACTTTTCCAAATTGCTCCTCTGGAGGCTCTAAAATACCGATATAGTTCCCAAGGGATTTACTCATCTTCTGAACGCCGTCAAGCCCTTCTAAAATTGGCATCATTATGCACACTTGTTCTTCCTGTCCGAACTCCCTCTGAAGGTGTCTTCCAACAAGAAGGTTAAATTTTTGGTCAGTTCCTCCAAGCTCTACGTCTGCCTTCAAAACAACAGAGTCGTACCCTTGTAAAAGGGGATATATAAACTCATGAATATGGATAGCTCTTCCTTCTTTAAATCTTTTCTCAAAATCGTCCCTTTCTAACATCCTTGCTACTGTATATTTCGAAGTAAGCTTTATCAAGTCGGCTGCAGTCATTTCAGAAAGCCATTCACTGTTGAAAACGACTATAGTTTTTTCAGGATCTAAAATCTTGAAAACTTGTTCAGCGTAAGTTTTCGCATTTTCTAAAACTTCTTCTTTTGTAAGTGGAGGACGAGTTTCGGACTTTCCAGTCGGATCACCTATTATTGCTGTAAAATCACCAATTAGGAAATAAACTTTGTGTCCAAGTTCTTGAAAATCTCTTAACTTCCAAAGAAGAACTGTATGTCCAAGGTGAAGATCCGGAGCAGTTGGGTCAAATCCAGCTTTTACAAAAAGTGTATCTTTCTTTTTTAGCTTTTCTATTAACTCTTCTTCTCCAATTATCTCAGCAGTTCCCCTTTTTATGATTTCAAGTTGTTCCTCAAGAGTTCTCATTCTCTACCTCTCTTTCCAAAATTATTTCCATTGCGGTCTCATCGCAGTTTGGAAACTTTACACAGTTTATACAGTCTCTCCAGATCTTGTGGGGTAAAGTATTCTTGTCAATTACTCTAAATCCTAGCTTTTCAAAGAACTTAACTTGATATGTAAGTGTGAAAACCCTACTTATTCCAAAATCTTTTGCCTCTTCTAAAGCATACTTAACCAAGGTAGTTCCTATTCCTTTCTTTAAATGGTTAGGGTCAACTGCTAAAGATCGGATTTCAGCCAGGTCATTCCAGAAGATTGTAAGAGCACAGGTTCCAAGAACTTTCCCTTCCTTCTCATAAACCCAAAAGTCCCTTATATGCTCATAAATGCTATTTATGGATCTTGGAAGCATAAGCCCTTGTTTAGCGTATTCATTTATGAGAAACTGTATTTTCTCTGCATCTTTCATTTTGGCTTTTCTAACAATACCCTTTAGTTCCAACTTATGACTCTCCCATTTTTAAAACTTTTACAGGCTCAGTCTTAGAAGCTCTCCCTGCAGGATAAATTGTTGCTAAAACACTTATCGCTATAGCACAGACTGCTGCTAAGATACAGTCCAAAATATGTATTTTAAAAGGTAAGTGGTCAATGTAGTAAACATCAGCAGGAAGAGGAATTAATTTATACTTTTCTCCCAAAATCGCGATGCTTACTCCTAAAATTTCCCCAATTATCGTTCCAATAATTCCTATTATTAACCCTTGAACCATAAAAACTTTAAGAATAAATGAATCCTCAGCTCCAACCGTTTTCAGAATGGCTATATCCTTAGCTTTTGCGTTTACATTCATCATTAAAAGACTTGAAATGTTAAAGGAGGCAACAATAACTATGAGAACTAAAATTAAAAACATTGCTAATTTTTCAAGTTTCAACGCTGAAAATAGACTCTTGTTTAAACTTATCCAATCCTCAACTATAAAATCTTTACCAAGTTTCTTTTCTATTTCTTTCTTCACAAGTTCCAAGTTATCTAAATTATCAATTTTTACCATTATGCCAGTAGCTTCATCCTTAAATCCAAACTTTTTTCTAACTTCTTCTATATGGGCTAAGATTAAAGAGGAATCAAACTGATACATTCCAACTTCAAAGATTCCAACAACTTTAAAAGAAGCAGTTCTTGGTATAAATCCAAATGGGGTTTTCCTTCCTTTTGGAGAAAGCAAAGTAATCTTATCTCCCACCGTAATTCCTAAGTTATTCGCCAAAGTTGAACCTATTACAACTCCTTCTTTTTCTTTCTTAAAAAATTCCCAACTTCCAAGAACAAGTTTTTTAGGTATGTTTGTAACTGCTACCTCTTTTTCTGGATAACAACCTCTTAAAGATGCACTCTGTGCTAAAAGATTACTCGAAGTAGCCATTACAGGAAGGTAAACAAAACTTTCTACACCTTTTACGTGAGGAATTTTTCTTAAAATCTCTTCAGCTTCTCTATATTCTGTAAAGGAAGAAGTTCTTTTCATAACTATTATATCTGCATTACTTGAAAGAAGCCTTTCCCTTATTGCATCCTGAAAGCCTGTCATTACAGCATTAACAACTATTAAGGCCGCTACTCCAACTATAACCCCAAGAACGGCAATAAAAAAGGAAAAAGAAAAGAAACCCTTCCTAAAGCGAAAACCTCTTAGTGCAAGCCACGCTAAGAGTTGGTTCATCCAAAAACTTTCCTCTCTTTGTAGTTAGTTCCATATATTCCCATACAAAGTCCAGCCAATAATAAAATAAAAGGGAATCATCAAGAAAATCCCCTCTAAAAAAAGAAAGTCTTTAAAGAATTCCTGCATAAAAAAAACGAAAAAGAGTCCTGAGGAAAAACCAATACATCCCTTTCTCTTTTCTACATCTTTGTAAGCAAGTCTACAAAGAGAATAATAAACAAAAGGCAGGAGAACTCCCCACCATACAAGGACAAAAAGTAAATCCTTCCAGCTATCTATCTTCATTTTTCAGGTCTTAGTTGTGGGAATAATAGAACTTCCCTAATAGAATCTTTATTTGTAAAGAGCATAACAAGTCTATCAATTCCTATTCCTTCTCCAGCTGT
>JBDOLX010000021.1:0-1001 GCA_039832905.1 Desulfurobacteriaceae bacterium
CCGAACCGACCTATAACGACTAACCGCTTTGTTATGTTTTCCCTCCCGAACTCATTGCCAGAAACATATTGGCTATCGCAACCTTAAACACCAACTCCTTCCTAATGTTCTCAAATCTAACACTTGAAACATACTCCCCAAACCACCTCTTGAAACTTGAGAAAAAGCCCTCTACCAGCCACCTCTTCCCGTAACCAACGGCTTCCTTCCACTTCTTCTTTCCTCTCCTTATAGCCCGGATTACCTTGTCCCTATAAGGATTACCTCTTATCTTAGCTCCCCTTCTAACCAGTACTGCTGGTTCTATCTCTTCTTTTCCTAAGTATCGAAAAAAATCATGGGTATCATACCCAGCATCTGCTATCACTTTCTCTACCTTCTTCCCCTTCTTCTCTGCCTTTCTCTTAGCTCCTTCTACAAGCTCTATAGCTTTCTTACAGTCAGGTGTCCTTTCATCTGTCACTTCAAGTTCTACTACCTGCTTACTTTGCAGGTCAAATGCCACGTGTATCTTTACCCATCCTCTCCTGGGTCTCTTTCCCCATTTCTTTCTCAGCCATTCTCCTCTATTAGTTACTTTCAGACCTGAGGAATCAAGAACTATTACGAAATCTTTAGGTAGTTCCTCTACTTTTGGTAGCTCTTTTAAGCTAAATTCTCCTTTTGTGAGTCTGTAGTGTAGAGTCCTAAAGTTGGGAATCTTTATTCCAAGTTCTCCAAATGTTTTCCTCGCTACTCCTTCTGTTTGCCTGTAAGGAAGCCTCAGAGCAAACTTCAGAAACAGTAACAGCATTATCAATTGTTCTGGGTAAGTGTATGGTCTTCCTCTCTTTTTCTGCTTGTTTGGTGTAACAGCGATTGCTTCTGGGTCTATGAGGATTTCTCCCCTTCTTACAAGTTCTCTGTTGTATTTCTTCCAGTCTCTTTCCATGGCAGGATTATTTTAACCTACCTAATTTTTGGACACAGCACTTTTTTTATGGTGTTGGCAATTTTCAAAC
>JBDOLX010000021.1:1011-2832 GCA_039832905.1 Desulfurobacteriaceae bacterium
GTAGGTTTGTGTGAGTTTGAGTACTTGTTGGAAATTGAGTCTTTTAGCTTTCATACCGGAGAGGATAGGCTTTTTTTATGGTGTTGGCAATTTTCAAACAGCCTCAAATTGCTGTGCCCAAAAAAAAAGAGATATGAGGTAAAATTGGTCGGGAGTGTCCACCCTCCTTTAGGTTTAAGGCTTGAAATTTTTACACACTTGGGTGGACACTCCTTCTCCAGGAGGTACTCCTAATGACTTACACAAAATTCTTGACACAACCGTAGAAGTTGAGAGTAGTTTCTAAATTAATTAATCATAACTTTCTATTAGTTGAAGCCGCTCAAGCTCAGATAACTTCTGAAGTAGTAAATTCTCAAAGTTTCTAACGTTCAATTCTTTTAACATTTCATCTACTATAGCAATCAAATAATATTTGCTACTCTTTATAAGCCAAAGGCGAAAAGCACCAAATTTAACATTAATTGAAGAAACTTCATAATTAAGAAGTTTCTTCAAAAGTATTAGAGCATTCTCACTAATACTTTCCGTTATAACTCTATCTGAAAGTCTGAAAAGATTTAACAAATTTTGTGCATCTTCCTCCTGAAAAAAACAGTCTTTTACAATACTATAAACACAAACTCCTTTTTCATCAAAAACCATCAAAATTTCCAGAAAATCTTTTTTCCTTAAATCAGAAAAAATATAATCTATACGCTGTGGAATATTTTCTTTCCCTTTTTCAAAAAACCATTTCATTTCGTTTTCTCCTCTAGAAAATATCCATACTTTCTATCTTTACTTATGGAAAGAAACAGCTTTTCTACTTCCGACAAATAACGCAGTTTTTTTCTTAATCGAGACAGTAAAACAGGAAGAGAATTTTCCTTAGATATTCCCTTAAACTTTATTTCCTTAACATATTTCCTATTTTCTTCCCATGACATAAAAAGATGTCTGAGTAATTCAGATTCGGCATCTGAAAGCTTGCATTTTTTTTCTGTGTTTACAACAAAAATACTCTTTGAAGGAAAATCAACTTCCAAAATTCTCTTATCCGATAAAAAAATTCTCTTCTTAGGTAGGAATAATAAAAATTCCATGAACTCAAAAGAAAAATGCTCATACTTATCAATATAAGCTATTTCTACTGTTGAATGCCCAAAAATATTCCTTATTAACTTCGAAACATTCTCTTTTTTCAAATCTTCAACAGAAGAAGTAATAGTAAAAAACTTCAACCATATAGATAACTCTTCCTTATATTTTCTAATTTCATCAGTAAAATAAGTATAATTATACTCATTTATTTCGAAATATATAAAATCATAATCACAAATGTTACATTTAGAAACAACATAACCTACAGAATCCACCCTTTTCATCTCAAAAAAAACCGGAAACTCTAATCTAAGTTTAGAGTACATAGATAGTAGAGCTACGTTATCACCCCACACTAAGAATCTATAAAGAAACTTCATACCTTTTTACCCCTACTTTGCCCAATAAAAACTCTTCTGTCAAAACGAACCGCAACCAATAACCGCTTCGTTATATCCCCTATCCCGAATTCATCACCAGAAACATATTGGCTATCGCAACCTTAAACACCAGTTTGGTCTAACCCCCTAAAAATTGTACAATCCTCAACCAACATTAGCCAATATCTCCTGACGGGAACCGAGGTACTCTAAATACTTCTCCCTCGGAGCCTTATAACCTATGCCACCGTGTATTCTCTCATTGTTGTAAAACTCAACGTACTCAGAAACCAACCTTCTCATCTCCTCAAAATCCTCAATCTCAAACCGTTGAAATACTTCCCTTTCAAGGCAAGAG
>JBDOLX010000022.1 GCA_039832905.1 Desulfurobacteriaceae bacterium
GGTTCTCCTATTCTGTTGTTAAAGATTAAAAGCTGAATAAGATATTTCTTATAATAGATAGGCCTGGTGCCCATAGCGGCGGGGAAACACCCGATCCCATTCCGAACTCGGAAGTTAAGCCCGCCAGCGCCGATGATACTGCCCTGGAGACGGGGCGGGAAAGTAGGGCGGTGCCAGGCCTTTTTTATTTTTCTTTGAAATTTCTAATAATGTCTATAACTTCTTCATCGCTGGTTTGGGAAAAATCCTCGTAAAACTCTCCGACTGCACTAAAGTACTCTGGAACGTGTAATACTACTAGATCATTTACAAGTTCTAGAAACTCTTGCACCTTATCTTTGGGTATAACGGGTATAGCTAGAATAATTCTTAAAGGTTTTTTCTTTCTCAATGAAAGGATGGCCGCTTTTACTGTTAATCCTGTTGCTATTCCATCATCAACTAGAATTAAATCTTTTCCTTCTAAATTGATTCCTGCTCTTTCCCCTAGGTAAACTCTTTTTCGTCTTTCTATTTCTTGGAGTTCTTCCATGGCTTTTACTTCCAAGTATTCTCTGGTTATTCCTAGTCTATTTGCACTTCTTCAGTGATTGATGGATTTAAGAGGATATGCCCATCTTCAGTTATTGCAGCTATAGCGAATTCTTCGTTGAAAGGAGCTCCGATTTTTCTAGGAATTATTAGTTCTATTGGGGCATTTAATGCTTTAGCTATTGGTCCTGCAACAACTACTCCTCCCCTTGGAATAGCAACTATTACTGGCCTTTTTAGATTTCCGTTGTACCTTTTTAAGATTTCTTTTGCTAAAAGATTTCCAGCTTCTCTTCTGTCCCTAAATACCATTTTAACTCTCCTTAATAAGTGAATAAAGAAGTTTTATTTCTTCAGCCCAAATTGAAGGGTCAATTGTTTCAAGTATTAAAGGAATGTTGTCAAGACGTTTATCGTTCATTATGAATTTAAATGCATCTAGTCCTATATTTCCCCTGCCTATCGAGTGATGCCTATCAACTCTGCTTCCAAGTTGTGACTTTGCGTCATTTAAGTGCATTCCTTTTAAATACTTGAATCCTACAATTTCATCAAATTCTTTCATTGTTTTTTCGTAAGTTTCTTCTGTTCTTATATCGTATCCTGCGGCAAACATATGACAAGTATCAAGGCAAACTCCAATTCGAGACTTATCCTCTACCATATTAATTATTTCTGCAAGATGTTCAAACCTGTAGCCAACGTTAGACCCTTGGCCAGCAGTGTTTTCAAGGACAAGTATTACTTCTTTCGTCCTTCCTAAAACCTCATTTATTGAATCTGCAATAATTTTCAAACATTCTTTTTCAGAAACTTTTCCAAGATGACTTCCAGGATGGAAGTTGATGTATTTCAGTCCTAGTTGGTAACACCTATTTACTTCATCAATGAAGGCTTCTATTGATTTTCTTCTCTTTTCTTCTTCTGGGTGTCCCAGGTTAATCAGATAGCTGTCATGGGGGAGAACATATTCTGGAGAGATTTCCACTTTCTTTAAATTCTCTCTAAATTTAGTTATTGTTTCTTCAGTAAGAGGTTTTGCTTTCCATTGTCTTTGGTTTTTTGTAAAGAGGGCAAAGGCTTTTGCTCCTATCTCTTTAGCGTTTAACGGTGCATTAAAAACTCCACCTGCAATACTTACGTGAGCTCCTACAAACTTCATTACTTCTCCTTTGCTAATTTAATTTTTATACTTACCTTTATTAGAGAAATTTAATCCTCGAAAGGAGGAAAAATGGAGTTTGAAGCTATTCAAGTTTTTACTACAACTGATAAAAGAGAAGAAGCAGAAAAGATTACAAAAGTTTTAGTTGAAAAACAGCTTGCTGCATGTGTTCAGATTGTAGGACCTATAGAAAGTTCTTATTGTGTGGAACGGAAAGATTGAAACTACAAAAGAGTGGTTAATCCTAATTAAGAGTGAAAAACGATTGTATAAAGAGATTGAAAAAACAATAAAAGAGAACCATTCTTATCAAGTTCCAGAAATATTAGCAGTTTCAGTTGTAGATGGGAATCCGGACTACCTGAAGTGGCTAAAAAGTGAACTTAAGAAATCCTGAAGTCTAAATAGGAGAGTTTTTTGAGTTTTGAATTGCTTTTTCTTTTGTTCTTTTCTGGATTATTTTCAGGTTTTCTTGCAGGATTATTAGGTATTGGTGGTGGAATAATCCTTGTTCCTATGTTTTGGTTTCTTTTTCCTTATTTAGGAGTCCCGGAAGAACTTACATTAAAACTTTCAATTGGTACAAGTCTTGCAGTAATTACGGCTGTGACTTTTTTTACCTCAGGTTTTCACATCTTTAAAGGGAAACTGAAAAAAGAAGAATTATCAAAAGTAATAGTTTGGGTTGTTCCAGGAATAGTTTCAGGAGTATTTTCTTCTCACTTACTTCCAGCACATATTCTAAAAAAGCTATTTGCAATAGTTCTTCTTGCTGTGGGGG
>JBDOLX010000023.1 GCA_039832905.1 Desulfurobacteriaceae bacterium
AATAGTAGCATAAGACAAACCACTTATAATTCTATTCCTTCGAGGAAAATTTTCTTTGGCTGGTTCTGCTCCAAGAGGAAACTCGGAAACAAGAGCGCCTCCTTCCTCTAAAATCTTTTCTGCAAGGTTATAATTTCCCCTCGGATAGATAACATCAACGCCCGTTCCAAGAACAGCAACCGTTTTCCCCTTTCCTTTAAGGGCTCCTTCATGAGAAAAAGTGTCTATTCCATAAGCTAAACCGCTTACAACGCAAATTTCGTTTTCTGCTAGAAACTTTCCTAGAGAAAAGGAAATTCTCTTTCCATAACTTGTTGTTTTCCTTGATCCGACAATAGAAATACAACTACTGCTTTCCAAGTTTCCCTTCACATAAAGAACAATCGGTGGCTGAGAAATTTCTTTTAAAAGCTCAGGATATTTCGGAGAACAAAGAGGAACAATTTCTACTTTCTTTTTTAAAGCCTCTTTCAGTTCTTTTTCAGCCCTTTTTAGTTCCTCTTTAAGTTCTATCTTCTCTTCTTTTATGGCATCTTGAAGATTTTCATAAGATTTAATAAGGTTCAGATATCGTTTAGGACCTATTCCCTTTTTGAAAAAGAGAGCCAAAGAAAAAATTACATCTTCCATTATAGAATCCTTATAGCAGAAAGAATTCTCTTTTTTGTTCTTTCTTTCCTATAGGAAAAGAAAAGGTGGTTATCGCACACTGTACACCCTTTTATGATTTCAACATTTTCTACTCCAAGAGATTTCAGTTGAAAAAGGTTTGCCTTTTTAAGATCAAAAAGATACTTATCACTCCCCTTTTTTGAAAAACACCCTCTATATTCTTTAGGAAAGAGTGTATAGACATCTTCTCCAACTTCATAGCAATTTCTACAGATAGAAATTCCTAAAATCGCTTTCTCAACTTTTGAAAACCTTAAAATATACTTAACAGTATTGAGAACAATTCCTTTTAGCGTTCCCCTCCAGCCTGCATGGACAACTCCAACTATTCCATCTCCAATCAAAAATATCGGCAAACAGTCTGCCGTAAGAACACCTATCCAAAAGTTTTTGCTATTGGTAACTATGGCATCAGCTTCTGGTACTAAGGACTTTGAACTGTCGATAAAAGCAACATTACTTCCGTGGACTTGAATAGGAGTAACTACTGGAAATCCCTTTATTTCCTTTATACTTTTACCATCAACAGGTTTTTGGGAAATGAATATTTCATACTTCATAATGCTATAATTTTAGCATGGCTAGGGTTTCATTAATGGTAAAAGTAGAAAATTTGAAAATTCCTTCTTTCTACAACCGAAAGCCTTCTGAAGCTTTTTATATTTTTAGGGAAAAGCTTTTTGAAGTTATAAATGAACTACCTATGGACAAAGCCTCTAACAGAGCTTTAAAGGAAATTTTCAGAAAAGAAGGGAAGAAAAAACTGAAATACCTTGAAAAAAAGCTTCTTGAATTGGACTCTTCTTCCTTAATGAAGAGGAAAGTTATTTACAGTTCCTTTTACCGTATTTTTCAAAGATTAAACTGGGCAGAGAACTCTGAAAGTGAACGGGAGATAGAACTTCGCCTCTGGACAACAGCATCTATTGATTTTCTCTTGGACGTTATCAACGTTTTAGAGGAAAAGGAATGGTAGAAAAAAAGAGTCTATGGGTTCTTCAAGAAATTTTTGTAGACCCGGGTATAGTAGGAAAAAACTTGGATTGTGATCTAAACCTTAAGGTAATGGGAGACGTAAGAAAGGAAAAGAACATTTTTAAGATAACCACTGAAATTTTTGGTTCAATTACAACCAAAGACGAACAGATAGCTAACCTTAGATTTGTTAACATTACTGAACTTGAAACCAATAAAAATCATTCAACCAAGACAATTTTCCGTAAAGTTTCTAAGAAAAAAGTGGAAGAGTTTGTATCGTTTCTTCCTTTGTACCTGATAAAAGCTGGAATAACTGCAAAAGGAATAGAGTATGAACTGTAGCTGTAGAGGAGGAAAAAGTAGAAAACATATAGAGACACAGGAAATACAAGCATTATTTCGTTTTCTAAAGAAAAATCCTAAGCTTTTTCCATTTGTAGTTGACTTGATTTACACTTTTCGTCCTGTGGATAAAGATATTACAAGAATGGAAAGAGTTTTTTTAACAGTAAGAGAAATTCAAGAACTTGGACTTTTAAAGTTTTCTGAATCACAGGAATTCTTTAGAATCTTGAAAAAATTCTTTTTAAACGGAACAGATAAGCAGAGAGGAAATTTCTTGGAAATTCTTGTTTCAGCATTTGGTCCTTTCACTTTTAGCGAGAAGGCAAAAAGAGTAAATCAATGCCGAATGTTTAAGAAAAGCAAAAATATATCTGGAAAAGAAATAGATGTCGCTTTTTCTTCCAAGAATTACCTCGAACTTCACGAGTGTAAATCAAACATGGTAAGGCAGTGGAGAGACCCTTTATCAAAAAGGACGAAGAAAGGTTCTAAACTCCACTTTCTAGATAACCTACCGAAGGAGTGTAATAATGGCAAGAAAGTAATTCCTTGCTGCACGGGGCTGGATGGGGAACTCACAAGTTCCTATATAAGGAAAGTTTTCAGGTTTTACAGATTTAAAAACATAAAAGTTATAGGTAGAAAAGAACTTTTTGAAAAATTTAAGAAAAAGTTATAATAGTGGAACTCTAAACATATATGGGGTATCATAGTGGATGCAAAATTAATAGAATTGATTATCATTTTCACTATAGGTCTTGTAGATTCTTTAGTTTTTCTTTACTTTATACTCAAGAAACTTTAGGAGTAGGAAGATGGTGAAAGACATTCACGAAAGCAAAATACTAATATTGGACTTTGGATCTCAATACACTCAGCTAATAGCAAGGCGTCTTAGGGAAAAACACGTTTACTGTGAAATCCATCCATTTAATACTTCAATAGAAAAAATTAAGGAGTATAAGCCAAAGGGGATTATCCTCTCTGGCGGCCCGGCAAGTGTTTATAAAGATGGATCTCCTAAAGTAGACAAGGGGATTTTCGAACTTGGTATTCCTATTCTCGGCATTTGCTATGGAATGCAACTTATTACATACCTTTTTGGTGGAGAAGTTGTAAAGGCTGAAAGGCATGAGTACGGAAGAGCAGAACTTGACGTTCTTGATAATCAAGACCTCTTTTCCGACCTTCCTCAAAAGTTTACAGTTTGGATGAGCCATTCAGATAAAGTTTTAAAAGTACCTTCTGGTTTTGAACCAATTGCTAAAACAGAAAACGCCCCATTTGCAGCTATAAGAAATAAGGAAAAGAAAATTTTTGGTGTTCAGTTCCACCCAGAGGTTAAACACAGCCAATTTGGAGACAAGATTTTAGAAAACTTTGCAATAAAGATTTGTGGTTGTAAACCAAGTTGGACTATGGAAAACTTTATAGAGTACGAAATAGAAAAGATTAGGGAAACTGTAAAGGATAAAAACGTTATATGTGCCCTCTCTGGTGGTGTCGATTCTTCAGTTGTTGCAGCACTTCTCCACAAAGCCATAGGAGATCAGCTTTACCCGATTTTTGTTGATACAGGGCTCCTACGAAAAGGAGAAAGAGAGTCTGTAGAGAGAACTTTCAAAGAAAAGTTTCATATGAAAAACTTCCAGACTGTAGATGCCTCAGAACTTTTCTTAGAAAGACTGAAAGGTGTAACAGATCCCGAGAAAAAGAGAAAGATAATTGGGCACACATTTATAGAAGTGTTTGAAAAAGCAGCAAAGTCTATTCCAAATGCAGAATTTTTGGCACAAGGAACACTTTATCCAGATGTTATAGAAAGTGTTTCTGTTAAAGGGCCTTCTGCAACAATTAAAACCCACCATAACGTTGGAGGTCTTCCTGAAAGACTTAACTTTAAACTCATAGAACCACTAAGAGAGCTTTTTAAAGATGAAGTTAGAGAACTTGGAAAAGAGCTTGGGCTACCTGATGAAATAATTAAGAGGCAACCATTCCCAGGACCAGGACTCGCAATAAGAATAATTGGAGAAGTAAAACCTGAATACTTGAGGATCTTGCGTGAAGCAGACGCAATAGTTCTTGAAGAGATAAAGAAAGCAGGTCTATACGATAAGATATGGCAATCCTTTGCAGTCTTTCTACCAATCCAAACCGTAGGAGTAATGGGGGACGTAAGAACTTATGACTACGTTATAGCCATAAGAGCTGTAGAAAGTGTTGATGGAATGACTGCTGACTGGGTAAAACTTCCTTACGAACTTCTAGAGAGAATTTCCAACAGGATAATCAACGAGGTAGAAGGTGTTAATAGGGTTGTTTACGATATCACTTCAAAACCTCCTGGAACTATAGAGTGGGAGTAAGAAAGATGAAAGAAAGAATACTAGAACTTAAAAAGGAAAAAAATGCAGTTATACTTGCCCATTATTACGTTGTTGGTGATATACAAGATATTGCAGACTTTGTTGGAGATTCCTTGGAGCTTGCTAGAAAAGCAAAAGAAGTTAAAAGTGACATCATAGTTTTTTGTGGTGTCTACTTTATGGCTGAAACGGCAAAAATTCTTAATCCTGAAAGGAAGGTCCTTCTTCCCTACTACAAAGCTGGCTGTCTTATGGCAGACATGGCAATAGCTGAGGAAATAGAAGAGTTCAAAAGAAAGAATCCTGAATATACAGTTGTTACTTATGTAAACAGTTCTGCCGATGTTAAAGCTGTTTCTGATATTTGTTGTACTTCTGCAAACGCTGTTAAAGTGATAGAAAGTCTTGACGCTGAGAAAATCTTATTTGTTCCAGACAAAAATCTCGGTAGCTATGTAGCAGAGAAAGTAAAGGACAAAGAAATAGTTTGCTGGAGTGGATATTGTCCTGTTCACCAGAAACTTACCTTAGAAGAAGCTTTAAAAAGAAAAGAAGAACATAAAGACGCAGTATTTGTCGTTCACCCTGAATGTTCAAAGGAAGTAAGAGATATAGCCGACTTTGTTGGAAGTACATCTAAGATAGTAAGTTTCGTAAAAGAAACCTCTGCTAAGAAAGTTATTGTTGGTACAGAGAAAGGAATTATTCACCAGCTTAAAAAGTTAAGACCTGATATAGAGTTTATACCTGCCTATAGCGAATTTACTTGTGATCAAATGAAAATGAATACTATGGAAAGATTATTTCTTGCTTTAGAAAGAGAACAGTTTGAAATAAACGTACCCGAAAACATAGCCCAAAAAGCAAAAGTAGCAATAGAGAGAATGCTTGAGGTAAGTTAAAGAGGTAAATAATGGAAAAGCGGTTTGAGGTTAAGCAGGACCTTTGGTTTGTGTGGGGGCCATTAATTTTTGATTTTCTTCTTTTTGTTATAGCCCTATTTATGGATAGCTTTTTTAGGTGGGTAGGAATTATTATTTCCCTTGGACTTGCCGGTCTTGTTTTATGGCAATCTCGTCCAATGTTTAAAAACTTTAAGCTTGTCCTTACTCCTAAGGAAATAAAAGTGTTGGACTTTAAAGGCAACACTGTCAGGAAGCTTGACTATAAGAAAGTTTTGGGTGCTGTAGGTGGTTTCAAAAAGACGTGGAAGATTTACACTTATAACTTTTACTTTAGAGTAAAAGGAGACGAGGACTTGAGCTTTGTTCTCGTATCAAGGGAACCCAACCTTGCAAGTAAGTTTCAAAACTTTTTAAAAGTTTTTGTTAGAAAGAAAATACCAGTTCAAATTTTAAAAGGGTGAGGTGATGAGTAGATGAAAGAAACTTCTACAAGATTGGTTCTCCACTTTCCAAAGGAAACCTGGGATAAACCTGTAATCTATAAACTAGTAAGAGATTTTGATCTCATTGTTAACATCTTACGTGCAGAAATTCTTCCACGAATGGAAGGTTCGGCAGTAATAGAGCTAAGAGGTAGCAGGGAAAAGATAAGTGAGGCGGTTAAGTTTTTAAAAAGCATAAATATAAAGGTAAAACCTTTAGAGTTAGACATTTTCAGGGAAGATGAAAAGTGTATCCATTGCGGTGCATGTATAGCACCTTGCCCTACAAATGCTTTCTATTTAGACCAGAAAACCTTTAAGGTAGAATTTGCAAAAGAAAAGTGTGTAGGCTGTGGACATTGTATTCCAGCTTGTCCGTTGAGGATTATCTACTCTGCAGAGTTTTAGCATGTTTCTAAAACTTGGAGAATGGTACATAGACATCGATAGAGTCTCAGCTTATAGAATATACAAAGAAGGAGACCATTACAGACTAACCTTCTACATAGAAGGAAAAGAGTTTTTGGTTGATAAGACCTTCAAGAGCGAAAATGAAGTTCACGACTGGCTTGATGATTTGCACTTGTATATTCCTGACTTAAGTTTATCAGATACAGTGATTTTAGATGATTTAAATGAAAAAAACCTTAAAACTAAAGTTTTAAAGAAAGCAAAGGGATTAAAAGAAAATTTCCTTTCGTTTTTAGCATTTACTCTTTTTATTTTCTTCCTTATCTCACTTATAACTGGAATGGTTTTTATCTTAAAAATTATTTGGAACCTGGTAGACAGATTATTAAATTCTACCCAAGTACTTCACTAGGAACTGTTATATAAATCTTTGAAACCTTTCGAGAAAGAGCTTTTACTGCGTCTGTCGGAGCAACATTGGAAAGTTCCTCTATTCCACCATCTACTTTTACTTTTATAATTTCATCTTTCGAAGGAGAGTAATAAGAGTACGCAACTTTCGATGGTTCAACAATTTCAAAGTAATACTTTGGATTAAATCCTGCTTTTTCAACTTTATCTCTGTATTCAAGAACTTCTACAGGTCTAACCTCTAAAGTTCGGAAAAAGTTCCTATTAACAAGCCTTCTACAGAGGTCAGACAAGATAGGGTCTTTTGCCTCAAAAAGAGAGTAGATAGAAGAAATCACGTTGCTATCTGTAAGCCTAAAAAACTTATCAACGTTTTCTGTTCTCAAGACCTCTTTTAAGGTTTCGTCCATAGAAAGCTTTTCGTCATTTAGGACAAGTTCTCTTATCCTTTCTACTATCTTTATTAGTAAAACCTGAACAGAAAGATTTACTTTATGGAAGTAAACTGCCCAATACATTTCGTATCTTGACATAATGTATGATTCAAGAGCGTTAAATCCCTTAAAACTCCAAATAAGTTCTCCATTCTCTAAAAGTGCTGAAGCTAATATTCTATTAACATCAACCTTTCCAAAAGAAACACCTGTATAGAAAGCATCTCTTCTTAGATAGTCCAATCTATCACAATCAAGCTGGCTACTTATTAGCTGGTAAGAAAAGGATAGATGATGTTTCTTAGAAAGTATTTTCTTTACATTTTCTATGAGATCTTTCTCAAGATTTAATTCTTCTCGCAAACAGTCTAAAGCGTAAAGGCTCAATTCTTCGTGTTTCTTCCTTAAAATCACTCCTTCAAGAGCATGTGAAAATGGAGAATGTCCAAGGTCGTGAGTTAAAGCTGCAACCAAAATTGAAGTTCTTAAAAATTCATCAATCTCAAAACCTTTAAGAGTTAGAAAGTTAATAGCCTTCCTTGAAAGCCACATTACACCAAGAGAATGTTGAAAACGGCTATGTTCAGCTCCCGGATAAACATAGTAGCAGGGACCTAACTGTCTGATATATCTAAGTCTCTGAAGGTAGAAACTATCAAGAATTTTCTCTAAGATTCCCCCTCTCTCCACCAGGATAAACTCATCGTAAACAGGATCCATAAGAAGCTTATACTTCTTCATTTTTTTCCTTACACTCTTTACATATACCGTGATAGAGAACGCTATAGCTCACTATACTGAAACCTTCTCTTTCTAAACTTGTTGTATCAAGTTTTAAATCCAACTCAACATCGTAAATTTTTCCACATTTCACACAAACAAAGTGGCTATGGGGTTCCACCTTTGCATCGTAGTGAATCTTATCTTTTAAAGTTGGGACTCTAACCACAAGTCCTGCTTTCTCTAAACTTGCAAGTGTTCTATAAACGGTCGTTAAAGATATTCCTTCTATCTTTCCTTTTAAGCTTTCAAATAACTCTTCAGCACAAGGATGATCATTTCTGGAAACAATTTCTCTATAAACGGCAATTCTTTGTGGAGTTATCTTGAGACCAACAAGTTTCGCTTTCTTTTTAAAGTTTTCTATCTTCTCCACAATTTCCATTTCTGTTTTCCTCATATAAGAGTTTTAACATAGATACAAAATTAATATCTAAACAAATCTATCGCCAACTTTTACTCTATAACCTCTAATAAACTCTTCTCCAGAAATTTCTTTCCTTCCCTCAGGTTTTAAATTTAGGATTTTTAAAGCTTTATTACCTGTGGCAATAACAAGTTCATTATCAGTTTTAATTACTTCTCCTGGAACTCCTTCTCCTTCCACAACCTTAGCTTTAGTTATCTTTATTCTTTTTCCATTAAAACTTGTATATGCAGAAGGCCAAGGAGTAAAAGCCCTAACCATATTGAATATCTTTTCAGCCGGCAGCTTCCAGTCAATTTTCCCCATATCTTTAGTTATTGGCTTACAATAAGTTGCTTTAGAGTGATCCTGAGGATAGGGTTTTAATTTTCCTGAAACGTAAAGAGGAATAGTTTCTACAAGGAGTTTTGCCCCTAATTTTGAAAGTTTATCGTGAAGAGTTTTAGCGTTATCATCTTTTTCTATTTTAAGTTCTTCTTGCGAAATGATGTCTCCTGAATCAAGTTCACTTGATATAAGCATTATAGTGACACCTGTTTTCTCCTTGCCATCAAGTAAAGCTGATTGAATAGGTGAAGCTCCCCTATACTCCGGAAGAAGAGATGCGTGAACGTTTAAACATTTAAACTTAGGTAGTTCAAGGATTTCATCAGGAAGTATCCTTCCATAAGCTGCCACAACGATAATATCAGGAGAAATTTCTTTTAATTTTTCAAGTAGTTCTTTATTCCCTTTTACTTTTTCAGGTTGATAAACCGGTATCCCAAGTTCTTTGGCTACTACCTTTACAGGAGGAGGCGTTAACTTTTTTCCCCTTCCTACAGGTCTATTGGGTTGAGTAATCACAAGGGGAATTTCATATCCAGCATCAAAAAGAGCTTTTAAAGATGGAACTGCAAAGTCTGGAGTCCCCATGAAAACAACTTTAAGTTTTTTTTCCACTTAAAACCTCCACTACCTTTGAAAAATCTACTACTCCTTCCCTTACAAGTCTTGGAAAGTTACCTGTTAAGTCCACTATTGTTGATGGAAGTTCCAAGGATTTTCCTTCTATACAGTAGTTAATAAGATTTTCAAAGTATCTTCTACACTCCTCACAGCTTTTAGCTGGTTCCATACCTTGGGGATTAGCGCTTGGGGCAAAAAGAGGAAAGGTCTTTTTTATAAGTTCCCTCAAAAAAGGATCATCAGGAACTCTCACAGCAATGTCATTTCTTTCGAAAACTTCCCTGAAAGGACTTTTCTTATCCAGTGGTAAAATAGTTGTAACCGACGCAGGATAGAGTTTTTTTAAACCTTCTTTAAACTTTTCAGGAACAACAATTCCATACTCTTCCATACAATCTACACTATCAAAAAGAACTATTAGAGGCTTATTTTTATCCCTTTTCTTTATAAGGTAAAGCTTTTTAATAGTTTCTTCATTTAAAGCATTTCCTAAAATACCAAAAAGAGTATCAGTGGGAGAGCAGACAAGCTCTCCCATCTTAAGAACCTTAGCGATCTCTTCTATGTTATCCTTCCTGAGAATCCTCACTTTCTCTCATCTCTAAAAGATGTTTGTTATATAGGAAAACCAAATCATTAACATTACAGTTTAAATGCTTAGCCACTGGTGGACACTTCGCTTTAAGAATGAAGAAAATATCCTTGGAATCAACTTCCTCAAGAGTTTCAAAGTTCGCCTGTCCTTTAGATATTACAAAATAAGCTTTATTCCAGTAGTCTTTACATTCAGAAGAAACAAAATCAAAATCAACGCCTATAAAGTCCTTACCTGTAGTAATGAGCTCATCAACGTAATTAACAGCTTCCGTTTTCAAAGCATCTTCAACAGTTGCATCATTTAGAATAGGCCCTCCCCTCACGGCAAGAACAACTTTCAATCCTCTATTTTTTAACTCTTCAAGCAAGAACTTGTCAAAGACAATTTCCCCAGCGTTATCTGCTATGTAAAGTACCTCTTTACCTTGAATTAAAAACCTTTCAAGTATATCAACATCAAAGTAAGCAAAAGGAATGTCAAGGAGAGCTTCCACTTCCGAGAACAAATCAAAATCTCTTGGAACCCCAAAGTCTATAACATTTCCTACAGCAGCAAGCCTAATAGCCAAAGAAAGTTTATCATCAACACCTTCAAAAAATTCTTTCCTTATTTTTTCCTCAAGATGTAAAGCTATTTCGTTGTACTTGTCTTTTAAGAGTTTGTAAGGATCCTCTAACTTTGTCTTTTCTTTGAATATTCTATGAATAAAAGTCGCATTATGTCCTGGGGATTTATCAACCCTTAGGTCTTTAGAAATAAATCTTGCAGACTCCCTCAGAATTTCCATAGTGAGGGAGTCCGGAATATCAGCAATTTTAGCAATGTGAACAACCTGTTTTAAAAAGCAAGGAATGCACTCAGGGTAGATTTTCATATTAACCCTCTAAAACTTTTCTCTTCATCTCCTCCCTGTACACTTTTAGCTTTTCCCTTAGTTCTGGATACTTTATAGCCATAATTTCCACTGCTAAAACTGCTGCGTTCTTTGCCCCAGCTTTTCCAATAGTTACAGTTGCTACAGGAACTCCTCCAGGCATTTGAACAATAGAAAGTAGTGAATCTATACCTTTTAGAGGAGAAGCGTCTAGTGGAACACCAATTACAGGTAGAGTAGTTTTTGCAGCAATTACTCCTCCAAGGTGAGCAGCATATCCAGCTGCAGCAATGATAACATCGTAGTTTTCTTCTGCCTTTTCACAAAAGGCAAGAACTTCATCAATAGTCCTATGAGCAGATAACACTTTTACATCGTAAGGAACTCCAAACTCTTCTAAGGTTTTTGTACAAGTTTCCATAACTGGCATGTCTGACTTACTTCCCATTATCACTGCTACCTTCTTCATAGAGCTCCTCCTTCACTTTTATTCTCTTTGAGAAATTTCCCGATTTATCAAAAGCTCTAATATAGTAGGTCTCTTTTCCACAATTTTTGAGGAAAAAGTATATAACTTTTCCCAATTTTCTAACCATCTCATCGCCACGCCTTTGTATCAAGTATCCGACTACATCTTTTGAAGGAGAGGGTTCCCACAGTAAGATACACGATTTTCCCTTCCTTACAATGACAGGATTCTTAGGAGGTTCTGGAGGTATTCTATCTTCGGGAATAACTTTAAAAATGTTTGTAAATCTTCCTTTTAAATATCCCAAAGAAAATCTAAAGCGGTAACTATATTCTCTACCGTTAACTACATCTTCATCCACAAACTCTTCTACTCCTTTAGGCAATATTCTATACAACTTCCCGTTCCTAAAAACTTCAATAGAAAAATCTTTACTCGGTTTAAAAGTGAACTTAACAAAACCATCTCCAGCAAAAGAATTTAAAATGACAGGAGTTTCTTTTATTGGTTCCTTAGTTATAATACAGAAAGGTTCCGATGGATCACTTCTTTTGGATTTATAAACAGCATAGACGGTATAACACCTTCTTTCTCCTATTTTAGAAGTTTCCTTATCAAAGAAGAAGGGTTTCTTTGTCTTATATTTTCTTTCTCCAAAGTTAACTAAAATTTCGTAATGAAGGTTCTTTATATCCCGTATTCTTCTTCCATCATAAAATTTCTTCACTGGTTTCCACCTTACTAAAAACTTGTCTTCAACCTGTTCAACACTCAAAATTTTTGGTTTTTCAGGATAAAATTCTAAAGGTGGTAGAGGGTCTTTTCTTTTCCCACACATCGTAAAGGAAAAAATAAAAGGCAATAACAGTAAGAATACCAACCTTTTCAAGGCAACCTCCATTGAGGATTTTAGCATAATGCCCGAAATAGCTGTTATAATTTCTAAAAAACTCTTGCCTTGGAGGTAAAAGTGGCATCTATAGATGTAAACCAAATTTCAAAAGGAATGAAACTTGAAATCGAAGGTTATCCTTATGAGATAATTGACTACGAGCATGTGAAACCTGGGAAAGGACAAGCTTTCGCAAGGATAAAACTAAAGAATCTAAAAACAGGAAACGTAGTAGAAAAAACCTATAAAGTAGGTGAAAAGCTTCAGCTTGCAGATTTTGAAGAAAGGGAAATGGAATACATTTACAACGATGGTGAATATTACTACTTTATGGATACAAGAACTTACGAACAAGTTGGAGTTTCTGCTTCAGCTCTTGGGGAAAAGGCTAAGTTCTTAAAGGAAAATACAACTGTAATGGTTCAGTTTTACAAAGGAGAAGCAATTTCTGTTCAACTTCCGAAGAGTATAGTCCTTCAAGTTGTTGATACAGAGCCAGGATTCAAAGGTGATACTGTTTCAAACGTTACAAAACCTGCTACATTAGAGACAGGTGCAGTAATCCAAGTACCAATGTTTATTAATCCTGGAGATTATGTAAGAGTTAACCCAGAAACGGGAGACTATATAGAAAGGGTTAATATTAAATAATTTCGTTGGGAGGATAGTTTGTTAGAAAAAATAGAAAAACTTCTTAAAGCCATAGAGAATACCTCTATTGAAGAGCTTGAAATAGAAACAGAAGGGATAAAACTCAGAGCGAAATTTGTAAGAGGAAAGGCTATAAAAGAGGAGGCTGTTCAAATTATCCCTTCTGTCAAAGATCAAGAAGTTGCTCCTAAGGGAGTTTCTGAGGAACCTGCAGAAAATTACTACGTTGTAGAATCTCCTATGGTTGGAACATTTTATAGAGCTCCAGCCCCTGGGGCGGAGCCTTTTGTAAAGGAAGGAGATTACGTAGAAAAAGGTCAAACACTTTGCATAATCGAAGCCCTTAAAGTAATGAATGAAATAGAGTCTGAAGTTTCTGGCATTGTCAAGAAAATATTAGTTGAAAATGGACAACCAGTAGAATACGGACAACCTCTATTCTACATAGAACCAAAGTAGGTGGTTGGATAATGTTCAAAAAAGTACTAGTTGCAAACAGAGGAGAAATTGCAGTAAGAATAATAAGAACCTGTAAAGAACTTGGAATAAAAACTGTTGCCGTATTCTCCACCGCTGATAGAGATTCTCTTCACGTATTTCTGGCAGACGAAGCTGTATGTATAGGAGGACCTCTACCTCAAGAAAGTTACCTAAATATTCCTGCAATAATTTCTGCTGCTGAAATAACAGGAGCAGATGCTATCCACCCAGGATATGGATTCCTTTCCGAAAATCCGGGATTTGCAGAAATTTGTACAGCCTGTGGTATGAAATTCATTGGACCATCTCCAGAAACTATGATCCTTATGGGAGATAAAGCAAAAGCAAGAGAAATAGCGATAAAAGCTGGAGTTCCTGTTGTACCAGGAAGTGGAATAGTAAAAGATGTCAAGGAAGCTCTCAAAATTTGTGAAGAAATTGGATATCCAGTTCTTGTAAAAGCAGCCCACGGCGGTGGCGGTCGTGGAATGAGACTAATAAATTCAAAAGAAGAAGCAGAAACTTTAATTACTACGGCAATGGCAGAAGCTGAAGCAGCTTTTGGGAGTGGGGAAGTTTATATAGAAAAGTACATAGAAAACCCAAGACACATAGAAATTCAACTCATTGCAGATCAGTTTAGTAACGTAGTTACCTATGGAGAAAGGGAGTGTTCTCTCCAAAGAAGACACCAAAAAATTTTAGAAGAGGCTCCTTCTCCTTTTGTAGATGAAGATTTAAGAGAGAGACTTTCTGAAGCAGCGAAAAAAATCGCAAGACTAATAAACTACGAAGGTGCAGGAACAATAGAGTTTTTAGTTGATAAGGATAAAAACTTTTACTTCATAGAAATGAATACGAGAATTCAAGTCGAACACCCGGTTACAGAACTTGTTACTCAGCAAGATTTAATAGCAAAACAGATTTCAGTTGCAGCGGGGGAAAAATTAAAAGAAGACGGTATTAAGTTACAAGGACATGCAATAGAGTTCAGAATAACCTGTGAAGACTATAAGAAAGGCTTTAGACCAGCACCTGGTAAAATAGAGAAATTGGTCTTACCTGGAGGTTTTGGAGTAAGAGTTGATACCCACATTTACGAAGGCTATTCGGTTCCGCAGTATTACGACTCTTTGCTGGCAAAACTTATTGTCTGGGGGGAGACGAGAGAAGAGGCTATAAGAAGGGGAAAAAGGGCCTTATCTGAATTTATAATAGAAGGAACTTTAAAAACCACTTTACCTCTTCATATAAGACTTTTAGAGGATGAAAACTTTATAAAAGGTCTTCTTGACACTAAAGTGCTTGAGAATAAAATTTTACCTAACATAAAGGATTAATTTACTTTTTATAATCATATTTAACTCTGTAAATGATTGGAATAAGGTTCCTCTACTGTATGGTTCCTCTTTTTAATTTTTAATTTAATTTTACTTTAATTAGGACTATTCAACCAATTTGGAGGAAAACATGGCTTCTCAGTCCAAAACAGAAAAAGTCAAGATCTGGCTAAAAGAATATCTCTCAGAATTTGGAGAGTATACTGGAACTTTAGAAGAGCTTTCACAACTGGCAGACTCAACTCCATATCTTGTAAAGAAAGCTTTAGCCGAACTTGAAAAAGAACTCATTATCAAATCAGAATCTAAAAGAGGGAAAGGATTGGTTGTTTCCTTAATCAATAAGGAAGAAAGTGAAGAAGATCCCTCCTTAACAGCACAAGAACCAGAAGTTCAAGAAGTCAAAGACGAAGAAGAAACCAAGGAAAGCACAGAAACAAAAGAAGATACAAAGAAAAAGAAGAAAGAAAAGAAACCATCTTTACAGGATCAAGTGCTATCATCCCTTATAGGAAAAGAAGTAACTGTATTTCTAATCAGCGGAACAAGACTTGAAGGAGTACTCCTCGACTTTGACAATTTTACCCTGTCTATGACTGCTCCTAAAGGAAAATCCTTAGTCTACAAACATGCTGTAGCAACAATAATTTATGAGTAATCTGCAGGTGAAGTTATGAAAAAGTATAGAACGTTAGAAGACGCCCAAATAGAACTTGTGGAACTTTTAGAGAGTGAAGGAGAATTTAGAGGTTCTATAGAAGAACTTGCAGAAAGACTTTCAGTAAAGGTAGAAAATATAAAGCCTCTTTTACAACTTATGAAATCTTCGGGAGATATCGTCTTTGAAGAGGTAGAGGACGAACTTATAATAAGACCTGCTTCCTTTATTCCCGTTTTACCTCCTATACCAACAAAAGAACAGCAAAAAGAAATAGAAGAAAAATTAAATCAAGGCTATAAACTTATAGCATCCTCTTTCTTAGGTGGGGTTCAAAGCAGAGAGCTTCGTAGTGCAATAGGAAAAAGAGTCATTGTTTATTTTAGAAATGGAAGTAGATTAGAAGGAAGGCTTAAAGGATTTGATAGATTTACTTTAAAGATGAGAAACTACAGAGGAAACATCCTTGTTTACAAACACGCTGTTTCTACAATAGTTTACAAACCTTAAGGGTCTCTTTCATTTTTATTCTCAACGGCCCGTCTCCACGCCTATTTCTATAGCCAGTCCTTATCTTGTTAACTTCTTCCTTTTTGCTAAAATGTGAAAAAGGGGGAAATTTTAAGGAGGAGAGATGGAAAAGAGTCTTTTACAAGAAGTGAAAGAACTTTTAGAGATCGTTGAATCTTTTAAAGCAGAAATCTCAAAAGTTTCTATCCAAAAAGAAGGATTCAAAGCTGTAAATCAGCATATTGACACAGCTATAAACGAAAGTGAAGAAGCGACCAAAAAGATTATAGACATAATAAGCGTATCATTAGAAGCTGTAAACCAAAGCCTGGAAATAGTATCCCAAATAGAAGTGAATGAAAGCTTCAAAGAGAAAATCGAGAAAATCAAGGAACTGTTAACAAATACTTCCAACAACTTGATTAACGCTTTAACCTTACTTGAGTTCCAGGACATTCTTGCCCAAAGACTTCTTAAAGTAAAGAACTTTTTTGCCGATATAGAAAAAAGTATTCTAAAAATTGCTCTACTTGCAGGTATAGAAGAGGCTACGGACAGAAAAGAGGAGCTTGAGAAAAAGTTAGAGGAACTAGAGTGGAAAAAAGAAGTTAGCCAGGACGAGGTTGACGAGATAATGAAACAATTTGGTCTTTAGGGGCTTAATATGAGAGTAGAAATTCCGGAAGAACTTCGAGAAATACTGGAAGAGTTTTTAGTAGAAGCAGAAGAAATACTCGAAGGCTTAGATCAAGATCTAATAGACCTTGAGAACAATCCAACCGATAAAGAACTACTCAACAAAATATTCCGTGGAATGCATACACTAAAGGGAGGAGCAGGTTTTTTAAACTTAACTCCAATAGTCGAGATCGCTCACCGTATAGAAGATATCTTTAACAAGCTTCGAAATGACGAAATGACCTTAACTCCAGACCTAATGGATATTATCCTTGAAGGAATAGATCATCTAAAGAATTCAATTCAGATGTTAAAGGAGAATGAAGAGCTCCCAGATATGGGAGAGATAGAACCCGTTTTAAAGAAACTTGACTCTGCTTTAAAGGGAGATACTGTTCCCTTATCCTCAGAAACCAGTCAGCCTGCATCTAGCGAAGAAAAAGATCAGGGTGATATAGAGTTTGAATTTATTCAGGACGTATCCGATGCCCTTAAGGAACTAATAAAAAAGTTTCCAGGAAAGAATTTAGCAGACCTTTTGGAAGAAATTATCCTGATGCCTCCTGACAGCCGCCCTATGGAAGTTATTCCGGAAATAGAAAAGTTAATAGAAGAAGGAAAAGATATTAATGACATAGTAAGAGTTAAAAAGAAAGAGGAAAAAACCCCTACTGAAAAACAACAAGAAAAGAAGGAAACTCCTCAGACTACATCTGCACCTCCACCTCAGCCTTCTCCGTCTAAGGATACTTCGTCTTCAGCTTCTAAGAAGTCTACCTCAGAGAAAAAGACGGTAGAAACAATCCGTATCGATGTTGAAAGGGTTGAGAATCTAATGAACCTTGTAGGAGAAATAGTTCTCGATAGAAACAGAATTCTTAGGGTATCCTCTGATGTTGAGAAGGAGTGTAAGAGCGAAGCTGTTGAAAAGTTAATAGAAGCTGTAACAAGCCTTGATAGGACAGTTAGTGATCTTCAAGTTGCTGTAATGAAGCTAAGAATGCAACCTATAAAGAAAATCTTTTCCAAATTCCCCAGACTTGTCAGGGATTTAGCAAGAAAACTTAACAAGAAAGTTCAACTTGTAATAGAAGGTGAAGATACAGAACTGGATAGATCCATTTTAGACAAGCTTGAAGATCCCCTAATTCACCTTGTCAGAAATGCTCTTGATCACGGAATAGAACCTCCTGAGGAAAGAATAGCAAAAGGTAAACCTGAAGTAGGAACTGTAAAGCTTTTTGCGTATCACGAAGGAGATCACATAGTCGTTGGAATTCAGGATGATGGAAGGGGTATAGACTCTGAGAAAGTCAAGAAGAAAGCTTTAGAGAAGGGATTAATAACTCCAGAACAAGCTGTCCAAATGACAGATAAGGAAGCTTATGAATTAATCTTCATGCCCGGGTTCTCTACTGCCGAGAAAGTAAGTGATGTTTCAGGTCGCGGTGTTGGAATGGACGTTGTAGCAAGTACAATACACTCCTTAAGAGGTTCAATCGAAATCGACAGTGAAATTGGCAAAGGAACAACAATATTACTTAAGTTACCTCTAACTGTGGCCATTATTAGAACTTTAATGATAGGCGTAAAAGGTCAAGTATTTGCTGTTCCTTTACATTCTGTTGTTGAAATCGTTAGGTATGATGAGAAAAACGTAAAAGAAGTCGGGAGCTTCAAGAGTTTTCTACTAAGAGACGAAGTTTTACCTCTTTTCTCCCTAAACGAGCTTCTCGAACTTGAAGATGGTGGAGAAAAACACTTCGTTGTTATCGTTAAAGTTGGAGAAAGATTGATTGCAGTTTCAATAGAAGGACTATTTGGTGAGGAAGAAATAGTTATTAAGTCTTTGGGAGATCTTCTTGCAGATATTCAAGGAATAGCAGGAGCAACAATAGCAGGTGACGGTAGAGTTGTTTTAATCCTCGACCTTAACTCCTTACTCTCTGACTATAAGATGAAGCTAATAGGAGTTGGAAAATGAACGAAAGGCAAGATAGAGAAATGAACATAATTGGTGTAGAAGAGCTTATAGGCGAAATAAAAGAGAGAGAAATTCAAGTTATAGCATTTAGACTAAAAGACGAACTTGTAAGTGTTCCTATAGAACAGGTTGTAGAAATTACAAACAACAGAGATATCACTCCTGTTCCTAAAGCCCCAAGTTATGTAATAGGAGTAATGAACTTAAGGGGAAAAATTGTTCCAGTAATAAACCTTAAAGAACACTTAGGGATAAGGGATATTGTACCTGAAGACGTTTATTCCAAAAATAAAATTGTAATAGTAGAAACCCCAAAGGGAGAAGTAGGGATCATAGTAGACAAAATTGTGGGATCGATAAAGTTCTTGGAAGGGGATGTTCTTCCAGAACCAATAGGTACGATAGGAATAGACGTAAAGTATATATCAGGGGTTGTCCAGTTGGAAGGAGACCTACTGATAATTTTAAACATCGAATCAATGTTTAATCAGGAGGGTTAAAGATGTTTTGCTCACGGGAAAAAAGGGAATTGGATCTTCTAAAAAGAGAATTAGCGGTTCTTAAGCAAGAAAATCAAAAGTTAAGAAAAGATTGGGAAACTTTAAAAAAGGAAAAGGATTCTTTACAAGAGGAGCTAAGTAAATTCGCCAAAAAAAATACAGAGCTTTCTAAGGAACTGGAAAAGTTAAGAAAAGAAAAAGAAATTGCCGAAAACGACGTTTACATGTACCAACAAATTTTAGATTCTCTAATGGAAGAAGCTATTTTCTTGGCTACTCCTGATTTTAAGCCAGGCAGAGCCGGAAACGAAATAGTTTATGCAAATAGAAAAGCGTTTGAAATTGCTAATAAGTGGAGAGAAGTATTTATCTCAGTATTTGGAATAGATCCTGACAAGCTCATAGGTTCCAGCATTCACCTTTTCCACAAAGATCCAGAAAGGGTCAAAGAACTCTTAAAAGCCACAAAACCTGGAGAACATAAGAAAAACGCAGACATACAAATAGGTCCATATGTAATGGCTTCATATAGACATGCGATAGCCAATAAAGATGGTTCCGTTAGATACTATTTGGCCACTTGGAGAGATGCTACGGCAGAAAAAGAAGTAGAAAGACAGTTAGAAAAAGCGCAAAAAATGTTTCTGTCCAACTTAAAAGCGACCAAACAATCTCTTGTAAACAACCTAACAACCATAGTATCTGTTTCTGTTGCCATCAAAGAACTCCAAGAAACACTAAGACTTTCAGAAAACCAAATAGACTCTATTCAAGAGATTGAAAAAACCGTAAAAAAACTAGTAGAAGTATCCGATAAGCTAATTGAAAACTATAAATTTGTGCTGGATGAGTTGAACATTGCAGAAAAGAAAACTTTAGAGTCTTTAGAACAAATGCAGTATATAAGAAACATTACAAAGGAAATGGAAGATGTGGTTAAGGCTTTACAATCCCAAACAGAACAGATAGATAGGGTAGTAGAAGTTATAACTTCCATTACCGAGCAGACCAATCTTCTTGCTTTAAACGCTGCAATTGAGGCTGCAAGAGCTGGAGAAGCAGGACGAGGTTTCGCAGTCGTTGCTGATGAAGTTAGAAAACTTGCTGAAAGAACAAATAAGTCTGCTATTGAAATTAGAAAAGTTGTTAAAAACATGAGAGAGCAAATGAACAAAACCGCTGAAATTGCAGATAAAAGCGTTAAAGCCGTAGACGATGGAATGAATATGTTTAAGGATAATCAGCACACTTACAATACTCTCAAAGAAGCTTCCGAAGGAGTATTGGGAGTTATAAACAGTCTAACAGATATTGTGAACACCCAAAAGTCCAAAATCAGCGATATAGTCAAATACATACACAAGGCTAACGAATACATCAACTCTACTAAAGATCAAGCTACGAAAATTATCAAAGTTGCAGAAAAGACGGATACAAGTCTACACAAGATTTGGGAAACCTTCTATCTCATTGATATTGGCGATGCTAGCACAATTCTTGACAGACTCTCAAAGCTTGGAGAGTTTACAGCAAGAATTAACGAAGTAATAAAGGGTAAATTGGTCGAAAATATAAACCCTGACGTATCCGTTATTGCAGAAGTTGATAACCTCATAAGATTACTAAGTCCTCAGGACAAAGAGATAGCTGACATTATAAAGAGACATCCGGAAATAGAAGGTTTCTTCTCTAACCTCGAAGAGAAACTATTCGATGTTAAACTGCTTCTAAAAGAACTCTTCTTAGCAATTAGCTCTGATGACATAGAAGAAATTATCCAAAAAGAAGGAGAAATAACAGATATTACAAATGATATAGCCACTAACCTCATTAACGCTATCTCTACGATTCTTTCAACCTCTAAAGAGAAGGTAGAAAGACATGGCTAGGAAAAAGGAACTTTTACCAAAGATTCTCGAAACAGGAGCAAACGAGCTTGAAATAATCGACTTTAGGATGTACGAGCTGCTAGAAGACGGTAGTACTTATGAGTGGATATTAGGTGTTAACGTAGCAAAGGTCAAAGAAGTAATTTTTAAACCTCACGACATAATAAAAGCACCTGGTCTTCCTCCTGAGGCAGAGGGACTTGCCAAAATAAGAGGTCAAATGGTTCCAATAATAAGTCTTGCTCGATGGATGAAAATAAAGGAACCTGTAAACGGCAAGTATGTAATAGTTATGGAATTCCTACGTGAAACGGTTGGGGTCGTTGTTCACGAGGCCAAAAGAATAAGAAGGATCAGGTGGGCAGACATAAAGAGACCCCCAAAAAGTATTGATGAGAAACTTGGAGGGAAAGTAGTAGGTGTTATAGAAATAGAAGATAATAAACTCCTTCTTCTGCTAGACTTTGAGGGAATTTTAGATGAACTCGGAATGATAAAGATATTTGGAATAGAGGAAATAGAAGGCATAGATGAAATAGAAAAGAAAGGTCATTTCAACATTCTAATACTTGACGATAGCCCTGTTGCACGCAAGATTATTAGAAGGATTTTAGAAAGAGACGGACATACGGTTTTCGAGGCTCAAAACGGTATTGAAGCGCTGCAAATACTTCATAAGTGGCTTGAGGAGGCTAAGTCTTCTGGTAGAGACATAACAGACTATGTCCAGCTCATAATTTCTGATATAGAGATGCCGGGAATGGATGGACTTACGTTTACAAGGAAAGTGAAAGAAGATCCTGAGCTATCTAAATTACCTATCATAATAAATACATCTTTAAGTGATAGGGCTAACGTTGATAAAAGTAGATTTGTCGGAGCGGACGCGCACCTTGTCAAATTTGATGCTCCAGATTTAATTAAACTTGTTCACCAGTATGCAATTAGCAAATAAAAACTTTTAAGGAGGTAAATAGCTAATGGCAATGCCTGATCCAAGCATTAACATCTTAATAGTAGATGACATGGCTGCTATGAGAAAAATTCTGAAAACTTTACTTGGTCAGCTTGGATACAAAAATGTTGATGAAGCTGAAGATGGGAAACAAGCCCTAGAAATATTAAAGAATAACCCCGACAAGTATGGTCTCGTAATTACCGATTGGAACATGCCAAACATGACAGGAATAGAACTTGTTCAAGAGATTAGGAAAGATGAGAAACTTAAGCACCTTCCTATTCTAATGGTTACTGCCGAAGCAAAAAAAGAAAACGTTCTAATGGCTATTAAAGCTGGAGTTAACAATTACATAGTTAAGCCGTTCACTGCCGAAACATTAAAGGAAAAAATGGAAAAAATATTTTCCTCACTAGGGAAGTAAAGTAGGTATTTCCCCTGTTCCTTTCAAAGGGGACAGGGTTTCTACCTCAATCCAATTTTGGAAAAACTATGACAACATCTTCGATCAATCCAGAAGTTGAAATTGTAGAGTTTCAAATATACGAACTTTTAGAAGACGGAAACATTTATGAGTGGTCTTTTGGTATAAACTCCTCGAAAGTAAAGGAAATACTTCCAAAACCAAAAAAAATAGTAAAAACTCCTGCAACGAACGATATTCTACTTGGCATAAGTGAAATAAGAGGAGAAACCATTCCTATAATTTCTCTTCCTAAATGGTTAAAAGTTAAAGAACCAGAAAACATAGAGAAACACCTCCTAGTTTTAGAATTTCTAAATCAAAAAGTAGGAATAGTTATTCACTATCCCCAAACAATAAAGAAGGTAAAGTGGGAAAAGATTATTCCTCCTCCTCCTGCCTTAGAAAAAAGATTAAGCGGTAAAGTAATCGGTATCATAGAAGGTAAAGATTCTTTAATCCTTCTTTTAGACTTTGAGGGAATACTTGAAGAAATAGAACTTTTAAAAAATGTAGAAGAGATTAAAAAGGCCACTCTTAAATCTCCAAAAGAAACTGAAGAAGCCATCGTTCTTATCGTAGAAGACAGTCCCGTAGCAGCTAAAATAATGAAGAAAGCTGTTGAAGGACTAGGAAAAAAAGTCTTAATATCAAGAAATGGCATAGAAGGACTAAAAATACTGAACAGCTTTCTAAAGGAAGCTGAAAGTAAAGGAAAAAATGTAAGAAACTATATTCAAGTTATTATCTGTGATATTGAAATGCCAAAAATGGATGGATTAACTTTTATAGAAAAAATAAAGAAACATCCTCTACTTTCAAAGATTCCTGTAATAATAAATACTTCCCTTTGCGACAGAGCAACTATTACTAAAAGCCAAAAGGTCAAAGCTGACGCATACATTGTTAAATTCGACCTTTCTTCCTTGATAAAGGCCATTCACGATTTAACTTCAAAAGAGAATTAAAATATAATCTGCAGACCTTGTCAAGATAATCCGAAAATAATCGGTCAATAAGAGAAAAACTCATAAATATTCTCAATTTCTTGTTTTCCAATTTTCTTTTCTACTTTCAATAGACATTTTCTATAATACCTATCTATAAAACAAATAAGAAGGAAGAAAGAAGAAGTGAAGAGGATATTGGGGATAACCTTCTACACAACAAAAGAAGTAGCAGAAATTCTAGGAAAATCTGAGGCGACCATAAAGAATTGGATCTACGAAGGGAAGTTGGGGGCTACTCAAGTAGGAAGAGACTATTTAATACCTGACGGCGAAATTCTTGAGTTTCTAAAAAAGAATGCGAATAAAAAAGACATAAAGTTTTGAGGAGGTTAATTATGGCTGAAGAAAAGGAACTTCAAACGGGAGTTGTTGATTTAAACAGTCCAGAAGAAGTTTTTAAGGAACTTAGAGGGGAAATAGCAAGGATAACTATTTTAAGAGATGGAAAAGTTCTTGATAGGGTTTTGCCAGAAGAAATAGATGATGATGTAGTTTTTTGGGTAAAGGATAAGTATGGAGGGGGAAAGTATCAGCTAATATTGTTTGGAAAAGACGGAAAGGTTAAGAAGAGACTTTCTTTTGCGATAGATGGAAAACCAAAAGGTGTAGAAGAGGAGAAAGTAGAAGGGAATAGCTCGTTGGCACTTCTTGAAAAGCTTATAGAGAAATTAGAAAAGAAAGAGGAT
>JBDOLX010000024.1 GCA_039832905.1 Desulfurobacteriaceae bacterium
TTTACCATAATTTAATCAGCAATTTTGAATTCTATCCAATTCTTCTTCCCAAAATATCGTGTAAATGAATTATTCCAACAACCTTTCTTTCACTATCTACCACCGGTAGGACGGTTATCTTATACTTTTCCATCACTTCAATAGCCTTTTCTGCAAAAACATCTTCTCTAATAGTTTTAGGATTTTCAGTCATTATTTCTTTTGCTAAAGTATCAAAGCTTACTTCCTTTTCAAAAGCTCGTCTCAAATCTCCATCAGTTATAATTCCAACAAGTTTTCCATTATCTATAACAAGAGTTGCTCCAACCTTTTTAGAAGATATTTCATAAATAACTTCTTTTAAAGAAGAGGTTGGAGAGACGACTGGAATGTCTTTTTCTTTTCTCATTAAATCCTTTATTCTTGAAAGCCTTATTCCCAGTTTCCCTCCGGGGTGAAATTTTGCAAAGTCTTCACTCTTAAACCCTTTCAGCCTCATCAAAGAAACTGCCAAAGCATCTCCAAGAGCTAAAGTTGCTGTTGTAGAAGTCGTAGGAGCAAGACCCAAAGGACAAGCTTCCTTTCTAACATTTAAAAGAAGAACAACGTCGGAAAGTTTTGCTAACGAAGAAGATGGGTTATTCGTTATAGCTATAATTGGTATTCCGAAACTCTTGAGTATTGGAACAATGTTCAAAAGTTCCGCAGTTTCTCCACTGTTAGAAACAGCAATGATTGTGTCATCTCCTTTAACCATACCAAGATCTCCATGGGCAGCATCGGCAGGGTGTAGGAAAAAGGCAGGAGTCCCAGTGCTTGAAAAAGTTGCGGCTATCTTCTTGCAGATCAGTCCAGATTTACCGACTCCCGTAAGAACAACTCTTCCCTTAGTATTCAATAAAAGTTTTACTGCTTTTACAAAGTTTTCATCAAGCTTTTCTGCTAAGGTTTTTAGAGATTCAGATTCTTCTAAAATAGTTTTCCTTCCTACTGCTAAAATATCCAACGTAAGACCTCCTTTTTTGGTATTAAATTTTAAAGATAAAATCTTTAACTTGGAGAAAAATGAGACAGAGTTTAGAACAGACAGAAAAACTTTCCTTGCAACTAAAGCTTAATCCCCACATTCTTTTAAACCTTGAGTTTCTCCAACTTCCCATTTTAAAGCTTGAAGATGTGATAAGAAAAGAAATAGAAGAAAATCCTCTACTTGAACTTGACGAAGAAGCAAGAAACGAAAAAGTTGAAGAAAAAGAAGAAGAAGAAACTATTTATGATTTTGTAGTAGAAGATGGGAATTTTACCTTCTATGAACCAAAGGAAGACAAAGAGATATCAATACCGTTTCAGAAGTCTCTCCAAGAAATACTTTTAGAACAGGCAAGATTGGAACTTTCCAGTGAAGATTTAAAAATAGCTAGATTTATGATAGAAAATCTTGACTCTAGAGGTTACCTTCTACTTTCTGAAGACGAAATTTCCAACGAACTAAAAGTTCCTTTAGAAAAGATTAAAGAAGTTAGAGAAAAAATTAAACGCTTTTACCCCGTTGGTTGTGCTTGCTATACCCTTTTAGAAAGTTTTAAAGCTCAGCTTGAAGAACTTGAAGTTCCAGAAAAGTTTTTAAAAGCTTTAGAAAAAATAGATGTTTTAAAAAAGGGAAAAAATATTTTTCGGAAAGAGGTTAACTTTACGCAGAAAGAAATGGAAGAATTCCTAAAAGTTCTACAAAGACTTGATCCAGAACCAGGAAATCTTGGAACTTTCAATGTTAAATTAGTTCCTGACTTAAAAGTAAGACTGGTTAAAGATGA
>JBDOLX010000025.1 GCA_039832905.1 Desulfurobacteriaceae bacterium
AAACCGTATCCTTCGTTTTCCCTAGACTCAAAACCGTAATTTCTTGTATATACAGCATCAAGCTTAACCTTTAAACCGTACTTACTTTTTTCATTTTTAACCTCGTTTAGAGAAACTTTTACCTCTTTATCTTTAGCTTTAATTGTATGGTTGGAAAGCATAGCAAGCTTATATAGGTACTCCGTATCAAGTTTCAAAGGTTCATACTTAATTTTTACAGGTTCCAGTTTTTTTATATCTCTACCCACCAAGATTTTTAAAGACTCTAAAATGGCTTTTTTCTTGGCTCTTATTTCTGTTAACTTTGCATTAATATCACTTATTGAGTATTCAACTTTTAAGATGTCAACTTTTGCAAGTTTTCCTCTCTCAATTCCAATCTTTACACTCTCTTTTAGTTTTAAAAGGCTTTCCTTATAAGATAAAAGAGCTTTTTCTTGAGAAGATAGGGAAAGATAGTTAAGGTATAGAACGCTAACTTTATACTTAATTTGCCATTTAGTAGAAGAAGCTAAATCTTCAAGAATTTCAGCTTGGAGTTTCAAAATTCTTTCTTTCCTTCTTATGGTTCCCCCTTGATACAAAGGGACAGAATAGCCGATTCCGTAACTTAACTTTTCACTATCAAACGGTGGAGGATTCAAGGGAGAAGGTAGATTGGACAAAGGAGTAAGAGTATAGGTATCGTCATACTTATAAAAAGTTAAAAGAACATCAAGTTCTCCAAATCTACTTAAAGATATCGATTTTGCTTTTTCTTTTAAACTTTTGACCCTATACTCAAGAGACTTTAACTTTGGATAATTTTTAAGTGCTAGTTCTTGGGCTTCTTCTAAAGTAATTCCATAAGCCGATGAAAAACAAAGGGCAATTATAAACATAAGTGCCTTCTTCACCTTATTGACCTCCACAAAAATGGAAGTTTATCATAAATTTCTTAAACATAAATTGATGTAAGTCAACGAGGTGGAAGATGGCTAATCCCTCCGAGATTGCTCTTGTTTCCTTCATAACCTCATTCCTTTTTGCACTTGGAGGACTGGGTTCTGCCGTTGCATTAATTCCAATTTTAGTTTTCTTGGGAATTCCTTTTAACCTTGCAAGACCTACCGGTCTTTTTACAAACTTTTTTTCTACCTTTTCAGCAACTGTTCATAACCTAAAAGAAAGATTGATAGACTTTAAAATGGCTTTTCCAATAGTAGTATTCAGCATTATCACTGCACCTATAGGAGCATATGCCTCTCACTTCGTCCCTGAAAAAATCGTTGGTATAGCATTTACCTGTTTCCTTTTCTTTGCAGGAACAATGGTTTACATGCCCAAAAGGGAAGTTTTTAAAGAAAAAAATCCCATTCTCATCTCTTCTTTAACAGGAGGTTTAGCCGGTTTCGTTTCTGGTTTCTTGGGAGTTGGAGGAGGAGGAATTATCTCCCCTCTTTTAATAGCCTTTGGGTTTAATCCAAAGAAGGTAGCACCAGTAACAGCATTTTCTGTTTTGTTTTCTTCTTTTATAGCATTCATAACGTATGCAAAGCTTGGAAGCGTTGATTGGGGTATTACTTTAAGCGCGGCAGTTCCTGCTGGAGTCGCAGGATATTTAGCCGCTTACGTTGGACACAAATTTTTAAATCCTAAGCAAATAAAAAGAATCTTAGGAATGTTGTTTTTCATCCTCGGAATTAAGTTTTTATTAAAATTCCTCTAAGACCACCACTAACACTTATAGAAAAACCACGGGCTAAAACCCCGCTTTTCAAAGCGGGGATACAGCCCGACACCCCGAAGGGGTGCTGAGTATGGTAAAATTTGAATATCTTCCCTGCGTTCCCTGTGAAGCCTGCGGGTAGGGTGAAAGCCCCGCCATGTGGGCAATGCCCTTAAACTGCCTGTAACAAGGTGGGTATCCCTCCTCTGGCAAGCAAGTCCGAAGCAGGCGGAGGGTAAACAACCAAATAGCAGGGAAGACGGGAAAAAGTGTCGGGATGAACATCCTGACACAGGATAGTGAGAAAAAGGTATCTCCGAATCCCTGCGATTTGCGGGGATAGGAGTAGTGGGTGGCGTGAACCCGCCCGGAGGGATAAGGGTAGATGTAACCTACCAAACTCCCTCAGAAGCCTACGACTTCAGTCGTAGGTAGTTCACCACTAATACTATACCACTAACTTTTCAAAAAGGAGGAAAAGATGCTAAGAAAAGAAATAAGAAAAATGAACATTGACTTTTTAACTTCAAGCGGACACAAAATAGGACTTGAAAAATTCTTAGAACTCTATAAAGAAGGAAAAGCTATTTTACTTGACGTTAGAACAAAAGATGAAGTTGAAATCTTTTCAATCAATTTAGGCATAAATATTCCTCTTCACGAATTACCCGATAACCTTGATAAGATTCCTAAGAACAAACTTGTAGCAACTTTCTGCAACGAAAAAGTAAGATCATCCATTGCCTATGCTTATCTTCTAAGTGAAGGTTTTGACAACGTTAAGGTTCTTGCTGCAACTATAAAAGAAGTTGTTGAAAAGCTTAAACCGGGATTTGTAAAAAAACTCAAAGGAAATGAGTAATTCCCTTAAAGAGAGGAAACCATGATAAAGCCTTCTCCCGAAGAAGTTATAAAAGAGGTCTTTACAGGAAACAATTACTTTGTAGAGAACAAAGGTAAAGAGTTCTTTGAGGAACACATTGAAACCCAAAATCCAATAGTAACTCTCGTTACCTGTTCGGACGCAAGGGTTCAACCACAGATCTTTTTTCAAGATATGATTAATAAAAAAGGAAGAAAATTTTGATAAAGTTTGGCTTTCCGGAATAGAAAATAACGTTCACTGGCAGGTAAAAGTTACCCTTGATAGGTACAAAGAACTTGCAGAAAAAGGAAACTTAGTAATAATTGGAGCTATCTACGATTTTGCCAATAAATATAACAAAGGATTTGGTAGAGTAATTATTATAAATGTTAACGGAGAAAGGGACATTAAGAAAATGCATGAAAGTAAGGCTTTACGTCTTATTCCAGAGGATTTAAAGGAAAAAATAACTATTTAAAGAGTTAATTAAAAGTGCCCCTTACGGGGCACCTATATTAAATTCTGTCCTTTATTAAAAGTTCAAGTCTCTTTCTAACTTCTTCTGTTATATACTCAGGCTTTGTTTGTATAGCTCCAACAAGAGCAGTCTTAGCTGGAGAATTTGCAAGATCTTCTGGTTTTAGAACCTCTATAACTTTCTTTAGCATTCTTTTGGCATTTTCTATATTCTTAGCCATTGTTTCAAGAACTTTTTCTACACTAACCTCTTCTCCTTCTTTCCAAACATCGTAGTCTGTCGTAAGGGCTACTGCTGAATATGGAATTTCAGCTTCTCTAGCAAGTTTAGCTTCTGGAATATTTGTCATTCCGATTACATCAACACCCCAACTTCTATAAATATTGGACTCAGCTTTCGTTGAGAATTGAGGTCCTTCTATACAGATGTAAGTTCCTTCTCTGTGGACAGGAATTCCCTCTTCTACACAAACGTTGTAAATAATATCGTTGAGGAGCTCGCAAGTTGGCTTATCAAACGCAACGTGAGCAACAATTCCATCTCCAAAGAAAGTAGAAGGTCTATTTTTCGTTCTGTCAAAGTATTGAGTAACAATTACAAAATCTCCCGGTTTGATTTCCTCTTTCATAGAACCAACAGCACTAACAGAGATTATGCAATCAACTCCGAGCATCTTAAAACCATAGATGTTTGCCCTATAAGGAACTTCAGAGGGAAGGTAGATATGTCCCCTTCCATGTCTTGGAAGAAAATAAACATCTTTTCCTGCAAGTTTCCCGTGAATGTAAGCATCAGATGGTTTTCCAAAAGGAGTTTCAAGTTTTATTTCTTCAATGTCTGTAAGCCCCTCAATGTTATAAAGCCCACTTCCACCTATAATTCCTATCTTCATTTTTTCCTCCTTACTTTAGTCTTATTATTGTTCCCATTCCCCACACGTTTATTACTTTATCTCCGTCCTCATCCACTCCTTCCAAAATTCTAACGTTAATATTTTTTACGCCATCGGCTTTAAGTTCTTGAGCTTGCTGTTCAAGCATAGAAACAACTCTCATAACAGGATCAATAGGAAGTTCTCCGTTGAACCAGTTTTTTTGTTTTTGCTGAGCAAAAGCGTAAGCAATATTTACAATTTCGTGCTCTTGTGGAATTTCTCCAAAGGAAAGAATCATATCTGTCCTCCTTGACAGTTTTCGGAGATTTTAGCATCTTTGTTTCTGTCTTTAAAAAACTTTTCTGGAGAACAGCATGGTTAGAACCATTTTTCCTCTACTTATCTCAGCACTTTTATGTACCACTTCAGGAGTGCAAGAATAGAAACAGAAGACATCTTGCAAAAACTTCAAAAACTTGAAGAAAAGGTAAACCAGTTAGAGACTAGAGTATCCTCAAGAAAGGGAACCCAAAAGCTCCAGGTAGACGGAAGGATCTTGGTTAGATTTTCTCAAACACAAGACATAGATGAAGCTGGAGGAAAGTCTATTTATGGAGATTTTGAAAATGGAATAAGAAAAGCAAGAGTTAGGTTTCACGGAAAGCTTAATAAAAAGCTAAGTTACATGATCCACATTAGAGCAGATAGAGGAAGTAAAGTAGAACTTTGGGATGCTTATGTTAAAAATTTGATAACCTTCCTCTAAATTTAAAACTTGGACAGTTTAAAGTTCCTCTTTCCAGGTCTTACTTAAAACCTGGAGTGAAACTTTGGTTCCCCGAAAGACCTGTTGCAGTTAATAAAATAGCACCTGTTTGGAGAGATGTTGGAATATCTGTAAAAGGATGGGACTCTGACAAAATCTACAACAAAAATAAAAAATACCTTTACGTTTTTGCAGTTGATACTATACCTCTTAACACTAACAGCGTTAAGTGGAAGCTAAGAGTAGGATACGAAACAGGATACGATAGAAACTCAAAATTAACCTACACAGATTACAGCGCTACAACAGTTAAAAGAAACCTTTTTGACATTGAAACAAGGGTAGATATCAAGCCAGTAGGGCTTTCTATTGAAGGAGGATACCTTTTTGACAATCCAACCAACGCTAAAGATGAAAATGGAAACGAAGTTTCGCTTGGAAACGCTAAGGGATTCTATGTTCAAGGGGATTACCAAGCTCCTAAGCTAAAGAAACTTCATATTGTAGGTAGGTATTCTTGGGTTGACCCAAACACTGAAATTGAAGATAAAAACGACGTCTCTTATACAAGCTTAGGTTTTTATTACCTAATGAATAAATGGCAGGCGGCTATACGAGGTGCATACATTTGGGCTAATGAAAGAGAAGTATCAGAAATTGATAATAACTTAGCTGTTGTTGAGTTCCAGCTGTTATTTTAAATTAAATAGGGGGGGAAACCTCCCCCTTGTAATGGTTACTTCTTCTTCTTAATTTCCTTCTCTGTAGCTTCCTTGAGGTCCTTTCCTGGCTTGAATGTAGGAGAAAGCTTAGCAGGTACTTCTACCTTTTCACCAGTTCTTGGGTTTCTAGCTACCCTTGGAGCTCTCTCCTTCATGAGGAACGTTCCAAAGCCTCTAATCTCTACCTTCTCGCCCTTAGCGAGAGTTTCCGTAACCACTTCTAGAAATGCGTTGAGAGCTGCTTCGGCATCCTTTTTTCTGATGCCAGCTTTTTCTGCGATTGCTGCAACAAGATCGCTCTTTGTCATACCGCTCCCTCCAAAAGGGTTTAGTTTAAGTGTATCAATATTTAGCAACAAATTACTATTTAAGTTCTTAGTTGTCAAGAGTTTTCAACCACTTTTATTCCAAGTTTTTCTTGCAAAGTTGCAACGTCTACATTTTCGATTTTTAAAAGCTTTATACGTGATGTTTCTCCCTTAACAATAGTTATAGCACTTTTTGGAACTTTTAGAACCTTGGAAAGAAGCTCTATCACCTGTTTATTAGCCCTTCCTCCTTCAGGTGGAGCTGTTATCTTTATCTTCAGTCTCCCCTCTTCCACTTTCTCTATTTTGTTCCGTGAAGCTTTGGGTTGAACCTTCACTTCCAGAAAAATTGCTTTTTCCTTTATCTTTATTTTTAGCATTAGGCCTTAACTCCTCTATAATTCTTGTCATGTCGATAATGGCCATCTTTAATCTATCAAATATTTTTTTCTGTGCTAAGCGAAGTTTTTCTATCTCAAGTTCTATTTCCTTTTTCTGCCTTTCAAGTTCTTCCTTTTCTTCCATTTTCTTCTGAATAATTTCCTCTATTTTCCTACGAGCTTTTTCTACAATCTCTTCAGTTTTATACTCAGGAGTGTTTCTTTTTAAATTCTCAAGATCTCTTAAAAGATCTTGATAAGCATTCGCTACTTCTATTAAAAAAGCATCTACTTCGTCCGGATCATATCCAAAAAGCTTTTTGTTAAACTCTTTTGACCTTATATCCTCAGGCTTTAGCTTTTTTCCTATTTCCATCTTTACAATCCCCAAATTATGCTATCAATAATCTGTAGAATGATTATAACAACAATGGGACTAATATCTATCCCTCCAATAGGTGGTACAAATTTTCTAACTGGCTTCAATATTTTTTCGTTTAGCTCCAAAATGTCCCAAATAAGTTTATTCCTTTTGTGATAAGGACAAAAGAAAGCAAAGCCCCTACTATAATAAACCAAATTAAGACTTCTATGAGTAGATGAATAATCTCCTTTACCACTTTTTTATCTCCTTTAAAAGTTTCACAAGCTTTTCCAAAGCCTTTCCTCTATGGCTAATTTTATTCTTTTCTTTCAAAGAAAGTTCAGCCATAGTTTTTTCATAGCCTTGAGGAATGAAAAGTGGGTCGTAGCCAAAGCCTCCTGTTCCCCTTGGGTGTGTGGTTACCTTTCCTCTGACTTCTCCCTCACTCCAAAGTCCCATTTTTTCAGGAAACGCTAAAACAATAAATGAAACATACCTTGCAGGAGATTCAGAATATCCCCTTTTTTTTAATTCTTCTACAAGTTTTTGGTTGTTTTCTTCATCGCTTGCGTTTTCACCTGCAAAACGGGAAGAATACACTCCAGGAGATCCGTTAAGAACTTCCACTTCCAATCCAGAATCTTCAGCTATCACTGGTTCCTTTAAAGCATTAGCATAGTAAACAGCCTTTTGGTAAGCATTTTCCAAAAAAGTTTCTCCTGTTTCCTCTGGAGTTTCAACATCTTTTACAGCGGAAATTGGAACAATTTCTATATCAAACTCTTTAAGTTTTTCTTTAACTTCTCTTACTTTTCCTTCATTTTTAGTTGCAAATACTATTCTCATTACTTAACCCCTAATACTTCTTTTTGCTTTTTGATTAGTTCTTTAATTCCTTTTTCTCCTAAAAGTATTAGTCTATCAAGAGCTTCTTTACTAAAAGGCATTCCTTCTGCAGTTCCTTGAAGCTCTACAAACTCTTCATTGTCGTTCATTACAATGTTCATATCAACTTCGGCCATAGAATCTTCTTCATAGTTAAGGTCAAGCAAAAATTCCCCATTAACAATTCCTACGCTAACAGCAGCAACAAAGTTTTTAATTGCAGAGAGTTTATCTATCTTCTCAAGAGCTTTATAAAGAGCTACAAACGCACCTGTGATTGAGGCGGTTCTCGTTCCTCCATCTGCCTGGATAACATCACAGTCTATCCAAACAGTGATTTCGCCTAAAAGATTTAAGTCAACAGCACTCCTAACAGACCTTCCGATAAGCCTTTGAATTTCCTGAGTTCTTCCGGTAAGTCTTCCTTTTGCAGACTCTCTAACCGTTCTTTGAGCCGTCGCCCTCGGAAGCATGGAATATTCGGCTGTAATCCAACCTTGTCCTGTTCCTTTCAAGAATGGAGGAACCTTTTCCTCAACTGAAGCTGTGCATATTACCTTTGTATCTCCAAACTCTATAAGACAGGAACCCTCAGCGTGCTTTATATAGTCAACGGTAATTTTTACAGGTCTAAGTTCATCGTCTCTTCTACCATCATTCCTTATCAATTGAAACCTCCTCAATAGCAATCTCTTTTCCCATTATCATCTTAGCTATTCTCTCAAACCTTTCAGTTTTATCACTTACTAAGATTTTTACTTCCCCTTTTCCATTTTGGTTTTTAGAAGGAAGAAGCTTTTCTACCTCCTTTGCTACAGCTTCCGCAGAATCTACCAAAGTAGTGTCTGGACATACTTTTTTAATGATACCTTTTATAAGTGGATAGTGAGTACAACCAAGGACTAAGGTATCTATTCCTTTTTCTAAAAGTGGAGAAAGATACCTTCTTGCTACTTCTAAAGTTATAGGGTCGTCTAACCACCCTTCTTCAATTAGGGGAACAAATAGGGAACAAGCCTTTTCAAAAACTTTAAAAAAAGGTTTTAAGGAATTTATTGCTTTTCTGTAAGCGCCACTTCTTATCGTTGCTTCCGTCCCAATTACACCTATGCGACCCCTTCTTGTTAAAGAAACTGCAAGCTTTGCTCCGGGATTAATAACACCGACAATAGGAATATCTTGAAATTCACTTTTTAAAATTTCAAGAGCATAAGAAGAGGAAGTATTACATGCAACAACAACCATTTTTACATTGAAATTTTTTAAAAGCTTAGTATTTTCAATACTATACCTAATTATTGTTCTTGGAGATTTCGTTCCGTAAGGAACTCTTGCAGTATCTCCAAAATATATAAGGTTTTCTGAAGGTAGAGTTTCTCTTAGAGCCTTCAAAACTGTAAGTCCACCAACTCCGGAGTCAAAAACCCCTATGGGATTATCAGACATTGCATCTCCTAAGTTTTAGACACTAATTTTAGAAAGTTAGCATATTTAAACCTTACTAAGGATGCAAAAGATGAGAAGCTGCAAAGAAATTATAGAAAAAGTCAAAGAATATCGTTCCTCTTTTGATGAAGAACAAATAAGAAAAGCTTACGAATACGCTAAAAAAAAACATGAAGGGCAGTTTAGAAAATCTGGAGAACCTTTTTTCTCCCACCCGGCAGAAGTTGCATACATTCTAGCAGAGCTTAGAATGGACGTTCCAACGATTGTGGCAGGTCTTTTACACGATGTCGTTGAAGATACAGATACCCCAATAGAAGAAATAGAAAAAGAGTTCGGAAAAGAAGTAGCTTTTTTAGTCCAAGGAGTTACAAAGCTTGAGGGTTACCAATTTCAAAGTAAAGAAGAAAAAGAAGCAGAAAGTTTTAGAAAACTTTTGCTATCTCTTGCTGAAGATATAAGGGTCTTAATTTTAAAGCTTGCAGATAGACTACACAACATGAGGACAATGGACAGTATGAAAAGAGAAAGTCAAATAAGAAACGCAAAAGAAACTTTATCAATATATGCACCGCTTGCTGGAAGACTTGGTATGTACAAACTTAAAAATGAACTTGAAGACCTCTCTTTAAAATACCTTGAACCTGAAATTTACAGAGAACTTGAAAGAAAAGTAAAAGAAAAGAAAAAGAAAATACTACCTTTCCTAGAAAACATCATAGAAACCGTAAGAGAAAAGCTAAAAGAAAACGGAATAGAAGGAGAAATTCAATGGAGAATAAAGCACATTTACGGTATTTACAGGAAAATGGTAAGAAAAGGAATACCTTTTGAGGAAGTTCACGACGTGGCAGGAATAAGAGTAATTACAAATACAGTCCCTGAGTGTTATCAAGTTCTCTGCATAATCCACTCCTTGTGGAAACCTGTTCAAGGAAGGTTCAAAGACTATATAGCAGTTCCAAAATCAAATATGTATCAGTCCCTCCACACAACTGTTGTTGGTCCTAAAGGACAATTTATAGAGTTTCAAATAAGAACGTGGGAAATGCACCAAGTTGCCGAAATGGGTATCGCAGCCCACTGGAAGTATAAAGAAGGTGGAGGAAGTTTAACCGAATCAGAAAGAAAAAGATTTGCTTGGCTTAGGAATATCTTAGAGTGGGTAAGAGAAGAAAAGGACTATAGAGAGTTCTTAGAAAATGTTCAGAATGATCTTTACGATGAAGATATTTATGTATTCACCCCAAAAGGAGATATAAAGACTCTTCCTGTTGGTTCCACACCTGTTGACTTTGCCTACGCTGTCCATACATCCATCGGTCACAGATGTAAAGCCGCAAAAGTAAACGGAAAACTTGTTCCTCTGAACTATGTTCTCCAAAGCGGTGATAAAGTTGAAATAATAGTAGGAAACGAAGAAAAACCAAGCAGAGACTGGTTAGAGTTCGTAAAAACTTCAAAAGCAAAAAATGCAATAAAGACTTTCCTGAGGAAAGAAGAAAACGAAAGAGCTAAGAAAGTCGGAGAGAACCTTGTAGACAAGGTAATAAGAAAACTTTCAAATAAGAGTCTGAAGTCTTTAAAGGAAGAAAAGGAAGTCTTAGAAAGATTACAATCACTTGGATATTCAAACTTGGATTCAGCCTTAGCAGACGTTGGATATGGAAAACTTGATCCAGAAAAACTTGCAAGGAAACTTTTAAACCTTCCTTTAGATTCAGAACTAGAGAAGAAAAAGAGAAAAAAGAAAAAAGAAAGTTTTTTAAGTAGTATAAGAATAGATGGAATAGATAACCTTATGGTTTCCATTGCAGAATGCTGTCGTCCACTACCGGGAGATGATGTTGTAGGAATAGTTAACAGTGGAAAAGGAATAGTTATCCACCTTAAGAACTGTTTAGTAGCAAAACAAGTAATGGAGAGTGCCCCAGGAAAAGTCTTAAAAGTTGAATTCTTACCATCACAAACTATTTACAAAGCTAAGGTAAGGATTTCGGTCGAAGACACTCCTGGAGTTCTCGCAAGTGTTAGTACAACGATAGCAAAACACAACATAAACATAGCGGACATAAACACGAGAAAATCACAAGCAGGAAAGACTATACTTGACTTAGTTTTAGACGTAAAAAGCAAAGAAGAACTTCAAAAAGTTCTCACTTCCTTAAGAACTGTAAAAGGTGTTATCACCGCTAAAAGGATAAAGAGAGAAAAATTGACAAAAAGCGAATAAATTAATATCCAGCAAACAACTAAGTTTTTTGGAGGAAAAAATGGAAGAAATCTTAAATCAATACGTCCCAATAGTAATCGAACAGACAGGAAGAGGTGAAAGAGCTTACGATATCTATTCAAGACTTTTAAAGGATAGGATTATCCTCCTTGGAACTCCAATTGATGACCATATTGCTAACTTAATAGTTGCCCAGCTTCTATTTTTGGAAGCGGAAGACCCTGAAAAGGATATTTACCTTTACATAAATAGCCCCGGTGGAGTTGTAACTGCAGGACTTGCAATTTACGACACTATGCAGTACATAAAGCCTGATGTAGTAACCATTTGTTTAGGACAAGCAGCTTCCATGGGAGCAGTACTACTTGCTGCTGGAGCTCCTGGAAAAAGGTTTGCCCTCCCACACGCAAGAATAATGATTCACCAGCCACTTGGAGGATTTCAAGGACAGGCAACAGATATAGAAATCCACGCAAAAGAAATCCTAAGACTTAAAAAGATACTTAACGAAATTCTTGCTAAGCACACAGGACAATCTATTAGAAAAATAGAGAAAGACACAGACAGAGACTTCTTTATGAGTGCAGAAGAGGCACAAAAGTACGGACTCATTGATAAAGTGCTTACAAAAAGGGGAGAATAGAATGGTAAAGGGAAGGTTTCCCTTAAATAGAGTTGAGGAAGCTATAGAGGATATAAAACAAGGAAAAATGGTCATTGTCGTTGACGATCCCAACAGAGAAAACGAAGGGGATCTAGTAATTGCTGCTGAGAAGGTAACTCCTGAAGCTATAAACTTTATGGCAAAGTATGGAAGAGGTCTTATCTGCTTAGCCTTAACAGAAGAAAGGTGTGAAGAGCTTGGTCTTGAACCGATGACACCAAATCCAACAGATCCTAAGGGAACAGCTTTCTGTGTTTCCATAGATGCTCACCCTAAATTTGGAACAACAACAGGAATTTCAGCCTACGATAGGGCTATTACCATAAAAAGAGCCATCTCTCCCGACGCAAAGCCTAATGATTTTGTAAGACCGGGACACATTTTCCCTCTAAGAGCGAGGAAAGGTGGAGTTTTAAAAAGGTCTGGACACACAGAAGCGGCAGTAGATTTAGCAAGACTGGCAGGTCTTTACCCTGCCGGCGTTATCTGTGAAATAATGGATGAAGACGGAACTATGATGCGTCTTCCCAAACTTTTGGAATACGCCCAAAAGCACAACCTAAAAATCATCAGCATTGCAGACCTTATTGAATATAGAATGAAAAGTGAAAGTCTCATTAGACGTGAAGCTGAAGCAAAGCTTCCAACCCCTTATGGCACTTGGAAAATTTACGCTTACACATCTTTGGTTGACAACAAAGAACACGTCGCCCTCGTTATGGGAGAAATAAAAGAGGATGAACCAATCTTAGTAAGAGTTCACTCAGAATGTTTAACAGGTGATGTCTTCCACTCCTTAAAGTGCGATTGCCGTTCTCAACTTCACAAAGCTATGGAAATGATTTCAAAGGAGGGAAAAGGGGTAATAGTTTACCTTCGTCAAGAGGGAAGGGGAATTGGACTTGTTAACAAAATAAAAGCGTATCAGCTTCAGGATCACGGATTTGATACTGTTGAGGCAAATGAAAAACTTGGTTTTCCACCTGATATGAGAAACTTTGGAATAGGCGCCCAAATCTTAAGAGATCTTGGAGTTAAAAAAATGAGACTAATGACCAACAACCCCAAGAAACTCATAGGATTGGAAGGATATGGTTTGAAAATTGTAGAAAGAGTTCCCATAGAAGTTGGAATTTGTGATTATAATATTAACTATCTGAGGACTAAAAAGGAAAAGTTAGGGCACATGTTAAACCTTAAGCAGCTTGAACATCTTGGAGGAAGGGATGGAAAAGGTGATCCACCTAAACAATGAGGAAAATCCATCTTCTAATTCTACCCAAAAATTTTCTCCTTTACCGAACCAGCAGCTACAAAGTCAACAAAGTGAGCAGCCCAAAGACAAAGTAGTTAACCCCAAACCCCAAGAAGAGAAGAAGCTTTCAGAACCTACAAAAACCGAAGAGGTAAAAAAAGAAATAGAGTCCTTAGCTTCTTCTCTTTCTACCCTTATAGAGAAACTCATAAAAGGCTACGAAGAAAAGATAAAAGAACTTGAAACAAAGGTTGAAGACCTTGAACAAGAAAACTTAGAATTACGCTATAAACTTCACCAACTTAGTAATGATTTAAGATCTCTAAGTGAGAAAATTACAACTGAATACTTGCAAAGGGCAAGAAAAGCTTTTGAAGAGGTGGAAAAATTAAACCGTCTATAGGAATTACTTTAGGAGACCCTGCAGGTATAGGAACTGAAATTCTTTTAAAGTCAATACCGTTTTTAGAAACCCTAAACGCATCTTTTTTTATTTACGGTTCAAGTAAAGTTATCGACTTTTACTCCAAGCTTTTAAGAATTCCTATAAAAATAGAAAAAGTAGATTCTCCCGATAGAACAAAAAGGGGGATTTATCTAATAGACGTAGTTGAAAATCCCGATTTTAATGTAGGTAAAATCTCTAAATCTTCAGGAATAGTCCAATATGAATTTTTAAAAAGATCAGTGAAAGATGCTAAAAAAGGACTAATAGACGCTATTACAACCCTTCCAATAAACAAAGAGGCCATACGTTTAGCAGGATTTAAATTTCCTGGACACACAGAGTACTTAGCCTCTTGCTTTAACGTAAAAGAATTTGCAATGATGCTGGCAAATGAAAAGTTAAAAGTTGTCCTCTTAACCACTCACGTCTCACTAAAGGAAGTTCCAGAACTTATTACAAAAGAAAAAATCATCTCCAAACTAAGACTAATACATAAAACTCTAAATTCGCCCAAAATAGCAGTTGCAAGCCTAAACCCACACGGAGGGGAAAACGGACTTTTTGGAAAAGAGGAGATAGAAATAATAAACCCTGCCATAGCAGAAACTAGAAAAGAAGGAATAAACGTTTACCCTTTTGCCCTACCGTCTGATACAGTCTTTGTAAGGGCATTAAAAGGTGAATTTGATGTCGTTCTTTGCATGTATCATGACCAAGGATTAATACCAATAAAGCTTTTAGACTTTGGAAATTCTGTAAACGTTACTTTAGGACTTCCTATTGTTAGAACTTCTGTTGATCACGGCACAGCTTACGATATAGCCGGCAAAGGATTGGCTAATCCAGAAAGTTTTAAGCTGGCAATAAAAATGGCAATGGAGATGGTGGAAAAAAGAAGCTTTAGAAAAAGCTAAAAAAAATAGGGAAATCTCAAAATGAAACTGATCTTTGTGGAAGATGGACTAAATAAAAAACATTCCAAAAATAGAAAACCTTTAAGTAATTTCCATATTTCCAGTTGAAGAAAGCAAGATAAACGATAGTCCACAAACTTTTGGAAATGCTGTATAAATTGAAGACATAAGCTTTTGTAAGCTTTATATAAGTGAAAAAAATTTACAAAATAAATAAGAAGGATTTTAAAACCCGCTAACAAATGATAAACTTTTCGAAAGTGAGAAAAGAGAAATTAAATAGCTAATAAAAGAACTTAAAAAGGGTGTGGAGGTTAACGGTGAAAGACTCAGTAATAACAATACTGCCTCTTTAAGTTGACTATGAAGAAGGCAAACAAAAATCTTTCACTTTTTAAAACTTACCAAGGGGGAAAGGATGAAGCTTATTCTATTCATTCTAATCTTTGTAGCTATTTTAGTTTTATTGGTTGCCCTTCTTTCTCAAGGAAAAGAAAAAGAGAAGAAGTTTACTCTAAAAAAGCTTTTCTCAGTGGAAAAGAAGCTGCCACCCACTCTGAACTTGTTAAAGAACTCTCTCCAGACTTTTTTGTTTTTCCGAATGTCAGAATGCTTGATGTCATAGTACCTCAAAACAAAAAAGACTTTAGTTCCTTAGGAAAAATTTCTTCCAAAAAGATAGATTTTCTTATAACCGATAGTGATTACAGACCAGTTGCTGTTCTTTCTAAAGATGAAAGAACCAAGAGGATCTGTGAAGAAGTAGGACTAATAGTTTCAAGTAATGTAAAAGAAATCGTTTCCGTTTTAAAAGCGATTAGATCATAATTGTTTAGCAACTGAATCCTTATAAAAAAGGGAGGGCAAATAATGAAAACCTTAAGAAGCGATGAGATATATCAATGCATAGAAGACTTAGTAAAAGAAGCTAAAAATTCTGTGAAAATTTCCTCTGCATGGTTGAAAGGAAGACTTGTCGATGGATTACTAAAGAATTTCCCAGAAGGCGTCAGCTTAGAAGTAGTTTTGAGAACTTCCGAACTTAAAGATTTACTTATTACCGATGACTACGCTTTTAGAAAGATAAAGGAAAAGGACGGAGCTATTTACCTTAACAATAGGCTTCACGCAAAATTCATAATTGTTGATGATAAAAAAGCGGTAGTAGGTTCTGCCAACTTTACAGAAGCAGGCTTTTCAGACTATTCACAAGGAAATATTGAAGCTGCCGTTTACTATGACATAAACGACGATGAAGAAGAACTAAAAAAACTTATAGATTACTTTGAAAGGATAAAAACAGACTCCACAAAGTTCGATGATAATCTACTAGGTTTTACCATTAACCCAGTAAAGTCCCGTTCATTTGAATTTATTTTACTTGAACCTAAAGTCAAAGAACAATCTTACGTTGAAGTAAAACAAAAGGAAGGAACGATACTGGCAAAAATTACAAGTATTTACTCTTACGATATGGGATTCTTTGCAAACCCATTTTCTAGTAGAGAATCCCCTGTCTTTGGATCCATTGATACTTTTAAAACACTGTTTACCCAAAAGAAAAGTAAAGAGTGGAAAAAAGCAGCAGTTTGGTCTTACTTAAACGAAAATGGAGACAAAGTAAGAGTTGCCGTTGCACAAGTTTTAGGGATTATAAAAGACGGAAGACTTGAGATGCTAATGCAACCGTTTGATGTAGGAGAAGCGGTCTATTCAGCTTCCTTTGAAACTTTAAAGGCACTAATGACCAAAAACTTCTCTGGAAGAAATATGGAATATCCAGTAAAAGTAGGAAATTTAGAAGATAGTGATACCAGTGTATTTATAGACGGAAAAGAAATCACCACAAAACATATGCTTATTCTTGGAACTACGGGGTCTGGAAAAAGCCACTTTACCAAAGTGCTTTTATCTAGGTTCGTAAAAGATTATCCGGTTCAATTTTTCATTTTTGATCCTCATGGAGAATACTTTGAAACACAAAAAGAGTTTGGAGTATCAGGTTCTAAAATCCTTCATATAGTTTTCGAAGATACCCTATTCCCTATACATCCAGAAAAAGTTGAGGAATTAATTAAAGATGTTGGCTTTGCAGGATTAATAAGTGGTAATTCAAATTTAGCAAGAGATAATAAGAGTAAAATTTCTAAGTTCATAAAGCCATCGTTGGAAACCACAGGCTTTAAGAATAAAGATTTAATTGATCTGTTAGCTTTGATAGAAGATGAGAAAGAGGTAGAAGTTGAAGGTAACAATGGCAGAACACGAAAGGAGAAAGTTAGAGAACCAGCAGGAGTAGATAAAGAAGCTAAGAAACTTCTAGGAGAAGATATCTTAACAAACCAAAAGTCAACCTACGAAAAACTTAAAACTGGAATAGAAAGTGAAAAACAAGTTGTAATCTTCAACTTTTCAAAAATAACCGAACCAAAGATAAGAGTAAACCTCGCAGGACTTATTATGCAAGAACTTTTCAAACAAAATAAAAAGAGTAAAAAAGAAAAAATTATTGTCCTTGAAGAAGCCCATAACTTCGCCCCAGAAGGAAGCTACGGAGACGTTTCTGCAGGAAAGGACAACCTTGCCCTTACGATGGCAAGAAAAATCGCCTCAGAAGGAAGAAAATTTAACCTCGGTCTCATAGTAATAACCCAAAGACCAGCCCAAGTCAGTAAATACGTCTTATCCCAAGCAAATACGCAAGCTATGTTTAGAACGATGAATTCAGCTGACCTTGGATCTATATCAAGCTACGTAGAATTTGCAGGAGAAGACCTTGTTAACCTTTTACCTTCACTTCAAACGGGAATGGGAGTACTAAGCGGTTTAGGAGTGCCTTTCCCGGTGGTAGTTAGAGTGGATTCTGAATGTTGAATTTTTAATTCAATAACAGGAGAAACTGAATGAAACTTATAGGTGTTTTTTGGGTAATAAATGGAAAAGTTGACGGTTTCAAAGAACCCGTCGAAAACGGGGAAGAATACGGAAATACTATACAACCTTCTCGTGACCACTTTACATACTGGGATGAATTTATCCTTTGTTACCCCAAGCTAAAGCTAATGGAATATGATGAAGTTCCAAGAGGTAGAGTGGTCTATGACAAAAGTAAAAATTGTTTTGTTATTTTGTCATCTAAAGAAGTTTTAAATAATAAAAAACTAGCTGAATCTATATGCCAGTTTTACAATCTCAACGGAAACATAGAATTAAGGTGGGATGAACATTACGAAATTAAGTAGTCCAATTTTTTATTCCAAAGTAAAAGAAAAAAGGAATTTTTATTTTTTCAAATTGGAACTGAAAACTTTTCCTTTTAAAAGTTAGAGTTTATCAACTTTCAGTTAAAAAAATTCATATAAACATTATATACCTTGTCTTGCAATGCTTTTTATTGTATATTTTCTAAAAGTACAATTTAAAAGGAAGGCTTAAAAAGTTGAAAAGAAAAATAAGGGAAAAGTTGTCTTCAAATAAAAAGATTTTATTTGGTATTTTTTTTATTTGGTATTTTTATTTTTTTATTTATTATTTAACTACAGGAACTATTGGCTATATATTTCTTTAGGATAAACTACCGGTAAAAAAGAAAGAGTTAACTTTAAAAATTTTCAATAGATTTTCCGCAAAAATTCGTTTAGAGTGGATAGAAAGAGTATTTATTAACCCTCCACCTACTGAAGCTATAAAAAGTAAAATTCCTATATTTGGAATAGTGAAGTTAGAGGTAGCAAGAGGTGAAGAAGGAGAAAGTGGCAAAGGATTTAATCTCATACCTTAAGGAAAATAAAAAGACAATTTATACGTCTATTCTTTTGATTTTTACTATTTTCGTTTTAAGGTTGTTACCCTCTGAAATCCCATATCTTGATAAGAAAGGGGATGAATACTTTGAAACAGCTACAAAAGAAGCAGTTGCAGTCTATGCAGTAGCAAGACTAACAAATGCACTGGTATCTGTGGCAAAAGAGACAGAAATGGAAATCTCTCCCTTTGGAGTTGGTGTTACTGTCCACATTGGACAGGTCTTAGATCCTTTAGATGACGCTACCGAAAGACTATCAACGGTTTTAACAACCTCAATAGCCATCTTAGGACTTATGAAAATTTCAAAAGAGATACTCCAAATTTGCACTTTTAAGCTAATATCATACCTCTTGATTTTCCTTCTTCCCGGTCTTTGGATAAAAAAGCTTAAAAACTTTTCAAGAACGGTTTTAAATATAGTCGTAATTCTTTTAGCTGTTCGTCTTGCACTCCCCGTTTGTGGAGTCATCAATGACTTTCTTTATAAGGACTACTTTAAACCCAACATAGATAAATCTCTTTCTGTTTTTAACACTATAAAGGAATATGAAAAAAGCCTTTCTCCGGAAAGTCTTTCCTTACCTGATAACTTTCAACAAGAATCAAATCAAGAAGAAGGGTTTTCTTTAAATCCTTTCTCAAAGTTTTCCTCCTTTAAAGACAAGTTTGGATCGTTCTTAAATACCACTAAAGAAAAAGCAACAGAACTCAAGACGGTCATTGTTCATCTTTGGCAACATAAAGGAGAACTTGTAGAAGCCCTTGTTAATCTAATAGTTGTGGAAGTTTCTATGGTTTTTGTCCAAGTAATTGCCCTCCCCTTAACCGTTGTTTGGATTCTTACAAAGCTGATAAATGCACTTTTTGAGAGAAAAATTTCTTTTGAAGATGTAGTTGAAGGCAGAATAATTAATAAAAGTTCGTTTTAAAAGGAGGAAGAAATGAACAAGAAGAAACTTTCACCACGTGCCTTACAGGTAGCAGAAACTATAGACAAATTTTTTAAAGAGTTGCCCACGGAAGAAGATATTAGAAAGAATTATTTTAAGGCAGAAAATCTTTTATCACTTTTAAACAACATTAAAAGAATAAAAAAGGAATTAGAAACTGATAGTTTTGTTGTAATTATATGCGGAGGTCTAAAGAGTGGAAAGTCGACTTTAATAAATCTTTTGTGTCATAAAGAGGTTTCTCCAACGCGATTAGGAAGGGAAACTACAGTAAGACCTTGTATTTTCTCGCGAGGAGAAACAAGTAAAGTATTATTGTTTTATGGAAGACCCAAGGACAAAACTCATAAGAAGAATCTTTTTCATGCAATTATTGATTATGTTAAAGGAATAGTAGACGAAAAAGAACTTGCTAAAGAAGGATTGGAAATTGAAGAAGACAATATTTCAAAAGCCCAAGGTTGGCTTACTAAGGATAGTATCCCCGGTAAGAGAAGTCCAATATTTATTAATATTCAAATAGCAGAAAAAGAATTGAAGGGAGAGTATAACCTTCTAAAAGAAGGAATTCTTTTGGTTGATACCCCTGGTCTTGATGGAATAACTGCTGGCGTTGGAGGTGTAAAAAAAGATGGAGAGGAAGATTTAGATATTGATTGGCTTGTAGAAAGAGTAGACTTGATGTTGCTTTTACAAAGCACTGTATCTCCTTTAAATGAAAGTGGAATTAAGTTTGTAGGAAAGCTTTATAAGAACTTGAATAACCCTCCTGTTTTTCTTGTTCATAATGAATTTTCTCTAAAGTGTTGGCGTAAAGATTACAAAGAAATAAAAAGTTTTACAAAAGTAGATGAAGATTCTATAGAAACTACACGAAGGCTTTTAAAACAAGTAATTAAAGAAGATGTAGAGTATTTCCGCGTTAATCTGGGAATGGCTGAAGATGGTTTTGAGTATGAAAAAGAGGAATTAAAAAACCAATCTGCCTTTCTGACTTTTGAAAAAGAACTCTTTAATTTTATAGTGAAGAATAGACAACATATCCATGAAGATAATGTTTGGAAGAGGTTAAGAAAATTAAAAAGCGAAAATTTAAGCCTAACTGGTAAAGATAAGGAAGATACTTTTATATAAAGAATGCCATAACTGAGAGAAAAGGTGAAATAGAAAGAGAAAAGAAAGAATATATTGACAAGCTTCTTGAAATTAAGTGGTATTTTGATAGAGAAAAGAATGGCATTATACAAGAGGTGGCAGATGATCAAATTAAGAGAATCAAGATATTCATAGAGAATGAGAGAGAACATATCAAAGAAGAGAATTTATCAAAGGAAAAATATAAAATTGAGGAAGCTTATCATAAGATAAATGAATCTTTACAGAGATATTTTAATAGCATCATAGATAAACTCTTGGAAGCAGAGGAAGGAAAGCTTAAAGAGAAGTTTGAAGAGAAATTAAAAAAGGTAGGGAAAAAGATTCCAACAGAACTTATAGAGGAAATTAACAAATATGAAAAAATGATAACCATCGGAAGACTTCCTAAATTTGAGATTAGTGAAAAAGAAGTATTTAAAAGTGCTATAGAAGAAATAAGAAAAATCTGTTCTGTTTCAAAAAGAGAAATAGAAGATGTAGCGGAAATTTCAATCTGGAAGAAAGTATTCAATCCTTTTGCAGAACTAACTTTGGAAAATTGGAAGGTAGAAGGATTTATCAAGGACAGAAAACATCAAATATTGGATAAATTGGAAAACAATTTAAGAATTCTCAGAGATAGATTATTAAACAGATTTGATCACTATAGACATCTTATTCATACCAAGATAAAAGAAGTAGAAGATTTCTTCGATAACAAAGCATATAAAGAAGAAAAAGAAAAGATGAAAAAAACAGAAGAGTTACTTCTAAAAGTAGAAGATCTACTAAAGAAGCTTTAGGGGGAACAGGAAATGAGGAAAAAATCTTGGTTTATAATCGTGCTTTTAGCTCTCATTATAATTATTCCCCTAATCAACGACGTGACTAGTAAATATTATGAAATAAAAGAATCTTCTCCCCTTTTAGGTGCAATATTCCTGGGATCTATTTTCATACTCCTTTTTCTCATATTACTGTCTGTCTATGGATATATAAGAGAAATTTTTCTTTTAGAAAATGCAGAAAAACTAAAGGATAAGCTTAAGGAAGCTATAGAAAAGAAAGATAGATTCCTTATTAGAAAAGCAATTTCTGAATTTTTCAATTTTTATGAGAATTTCTATTACAAAAAATATGGAACTTACTCTCTAAGATCTTTAAGAAAAGAATGGGAGTTAGAAAGAAAAAAACAAGAATTCGATGAAATGTTGAAATTGTTACATAAGCTAGAACAAAGAGTGTTACTGCCAAAAGATAAAGAAGCAGAAAGAATTATAAAAAATGTTGCTATCCAAACAGCAGTTTCTACTGCTATATCTCCAGTAGCACTCTTGGATGCTCTTATTATGTTTTGGAGAAGTTGGTTTTTGGTAAAGGAAATCGCCAAAATCTATGGTTTCCGTCCTAACTTTATCGGTACATTAAAGTTATTTAGACAAAGTATCCAAAATATGGCAATCTCTGCTTCAGTAGAAGTAGCGGACGATGTACTTGTAGAAGTGGTAGGAATTGAGTCTATTGCTTTAGAAAGAATAAGCAAAGTTCTTTTACAAGCCTTTTCAAATGGAATACTTATTCTAAGGTTCGGGTATAGTGTTATAGATACATGTCGTCCAATTCCATTAGATAAGACAAAAAAACGCACTATGAGGAAAGATCTATATTTATGGTTTGTTAAGGAATTTATCAACAGTATAAAAGAAAAAGCAACTGAGAAGGCAAAAGAACTTTTACCAGAACCAATTAGAAAGCTTATAGAAAAATTTTGAGAAATTTAAAGAAAGCGAAACTTCTAATTCTCCGATTTTTAAGGTTATTCCTTTTGTAGCAATACTTGATTTTGCATTCTATTTAGGACATTGTTGATGTCCTATTGTTTTTCTTTTCACTAAAGAATATCTTTAATAGCACTCTTAATAGCACTTTTGGAGGAAGGATGATTATAACAGCTAATGAACTTAAAAGAAGGGGTATATCCTATGTATCAAAACTGCTTGAAAAATTTGAAAATGTTTTTA
>JBDOLX010000026.1 GCA_039832905.1 Desulfurobacteriaceae bacterium
AATAGGTTAAAGTATACCACTTCCTCTTACGAGTCATTGCTTAAAGAGGAGGGCCATTTAAACCTGAAGGAAAGCAAAGAAGAGATTAAAGAAGAGGTAAAGAACGCCTGGGTTATAGCCAACTCTATATACCACTTCTGCAAAAAGAGAAAGTGTAGAGATGAAACAATAAAACTCCTAATAAAAAACGCACTCCAAAACTACAGGTTCTTCAACGGGCTGGGTTACATCTTCATAGATAAGGTAAAAGGAAAAGTCGTTCTGAACCCTGCTTACCCCCAAATTGAAGGGAAAAGTATGTGGAACTGGAAAGACCTAAAGGGAAAGTTTGTTCACAGGGAGTTTGAAAGGATAGTCCTCTACTCACCTAACGGTGAAGGATTCGTAACCTACTACTGGTACAAACCAAACAGTAAAGAAGTTGATAAAAAGATTTCATACATAAAATTCTTTAAACCCTACAACTGGATAATAGGAGGAGGTATATACTACTCTCAAATTAGAGAAAGGATAAAAAAGCACGCCTTTTGCCTTGGAAAAGCTATTAACGCCTTCATTTACGACTCCAGCTCTCAAAAGGAAAAACCTGATATCTTAAAAGATTTAAAACCTGAAGACTTAAGAAAAGGAGTTTTCGTATATACGAAAGACAAACTCTATTACCTGAAACTCTACCCAGAATGGAACTGGATAGTAGGAAGTTACATCTCAAAATCGGAAATGGTAAAGGATACTTTCTACCTTCAGAAGGAATTCTTAACAAAGGCCAACAAAATTATAATATCAACGTCGGTAATTATCCTATTAATAATTACACTTTCATCCTTAGCCCTCTTCAGCTACAACAGAAAATTGACAGAATCAATTAAGGAACTTAAGGAAAAAGAAGGGAAATTGCTGAAGCTAACTAGAAACCTTAAAATCCTTGCTTATAAAGATGAAATAACAGACCTACCTAACAGTAAAAAACTTATTGAAGACCTCTCAAAGATAGACCTGTCAAAGAACATCCACTTTGCCCTTATAAACATAAGGAACTTTAAGGAACTTAACGAGCTCTTCGGTTTTGACGACGGAAATAAGATCCTGAAGGCTTTTGCTCAAAACCTTAAAAGAGAAGTAAAGAAACTCTGTAAGAACTGCATCGTCTATAGAATAAGGGGAGACAAATTTGGAGTCCTCAGCTGTGACCTTAACGATACCCAGTTCATTGAACTCATAGAAAAAGTAATTCAGAAGCTAGAGAATCACGAATTTGAGGTAAACAACATAAAGTTCAAACTTGACGTTATTGCCGGAATTTCAAAAAACAGAGACAACCCTCTCATTGAAGCTGAAATGGCGGAAGAAGAAGCCAAAAAAAGAGACTTTAAACTATACGTGTTTGATAAGGAGCTTGAAAATAAGTTTAAAAAGCTTGAGGAAAACCTTAAAGTTGCCATCTTACTTAAAGATGCACTGGAAAAAGACAAAGTTGTTCCCTTCTTCCAGCCGATAGTTGAACTTAGAAACCTTAAAGTCGTTAAATATGAAGCACTAATGAGAATTGAAACTCCTGAAGGAATCCTAAATCCAGGACAGTTTCTAGAAGTTGCAAAGAAAATCTCTATTTATAAAAAGTTATCTAAATCAGTCCTTGAAAAGGCCTTC
>JBDOLX010000027.1 GCA_039832905.1 Desulfurobacteriaceae bacterium
TACTTCTCTTACTGGTTCTGGAACGTATTCGTCAAGAGCGTTTACAAGTTCGTAGATTGGTTGACAGTCTGGGCAGTCTGCAGATGTACACTCAAGTGCTTTAAGAGCGGAACCTCTGATTACAGGAACTTCGTCTCCTGGGAATCCATATTCGTTGAGGAGTTCTCTTACTTCAAGTTCAACGAGTTCAAGGAGTTCTTCGTCGTCTACCATGTCACACTTGTTGAGGAATACAACGATGTAAGGAACGTTAACTTGTCTTGCAAGGAGAACGTGTTCTCTTGTTTGAGGCATTGGACCGTCAGCAGCGGATACTACAAGGATAGCACCGTCCATTTGAGCGGCACCGGTGATCATGTTCTTGATGTAGTCGGCGTGTCCTGGGCAGTCAACGTGAGCGTAGTGGTATTTGTCAGATTCGTATTCAACGTGAGCAGTAGCGATAGTGATACCTCTTTCTCTTTCTTCTGGAGCTTTATCGATTTGGTCGTAAGCTACTTCTTGTGCAAGACCTTTTAGAGAAAGGCAGTGTGTGATTGCTGCTGTGAGGGTTGTTTTTCCGTGGTCAACGTGTCCAATTGTTCCCACGTTCTTGTGGGGCTTCTTCCTCTCAAATTTTTGCTTCGCCATGATTTATCCTCCTAAAATTTCCTTATTGATTTTTAAAAGACCAAGCGGCGTAAAATTATATGCAAAAATAAAAATTTGTAAAGGGGGAAGCCGTTGAGACTTCCCACCTCAAAAACTCTTAATTACCTGTTCTTTCTCCGATTATCTGCTCAGCAACGTTTGGTGGAACTTCTTCATAATGGCTAAACTTCATAATATAAGTTGCTCTACCTTGAGTCATAGAACGAAGATCAGTAGCATATCCAAACATCTCAGCAAGAGGTACAAGAGCTCTAATCACTTGAGCATTACCTCTTGCTTCCATTCCTTGAACTCTACCACGACGCTTGTTTAGGTCTCCAATAACATCTCCCATGAACTCTTCAGGAGTTGTAACTTCAACTTCCATGATTGGTTCAAGAAGAACAGGATCCGCTTTTTTAGCACCTTCCTTGAAGGCGATAGAAGCAGCAATCTTAAACGCCATTTCAGAGGAGTCAACTTCGTGGTAAGAACCATCAAAGAGAGTAACCTTGATATCTGTCATTGGATAACCGGCAACAACTCCTGTTTCCATAGCTTCTTTCACACCAGCTTCAACAGCTGGAATGTACTCTTTTGGAACAACCCCACCCTTAATTGTTTCATGGAATTCAAATCCTTCTCCTCTTCCAAGTGGCTCAATCTTAAGCCATACGTGACCGTACTGACCTCTACCACCTGTCTGCTTAATGAATTTACCTTCGGAAGTAACTTCTTTTCTAATTGTTTCTCTGTAAGCAACCTGTGGTCTACCAACGTTAACATCTACTTTGAATTCTCTTTTTAGTCTGTCAACAATAATTTCAAGGTGAAGTTCACCCATACCGGAAATAATTGTCTGTCCTGTTTCGTGGTCAACAGAAACTCTAAATGATGGGTCTTCCTTTGCAAGCTTTTGAAGAGCGATAGAAAGCTTTTCTTGGTCTGCCTTTGTCTTTGGTTCTACAGCAACGGAAATAACAGGTTCTGGGAACTCCATAGCCTCTAAGAGGATTGGATGGTCTGGATCGCAGAGTGTATCTCCTGTTGTTGTATCTCTTAAACCAACAGCTGCTGCGATGTCTCCAGCACCAAGAACTGGGATTTCCTCTCTCTTGTTAGCGTGCATACGGAGGATTCTTGCAAGTCTTTCTTTCTTATCCTTTGTAGCGTTGTAAACGTAAGAACCTGATTCCATTAAACCAGAGTAAACTCTAATAAATGTAAGTTGTCCAACGTATGGGTCTGTGAGGATCTTAAAAGCAAGAGCTGAGAATGGTTCATCATAAGAAGCCTTTCTTTCTTCTTCTTCTCCAGTCTTTGGATTTACCCCTTTTACTGGAGGTATATCAAGTGGAGATGGTAGGTAATCCACTATTGCATCAAGAAGTGGCTGAACACCTTTGTTTTTGAATGCAGAACCGCAAAGCATTGGGAAGAATTTAAGTTCAATTGTTCCTTTTCTTAGTGCTTGCTTTATTTCTTCTTCAGTAATCTCCTCCCCTTCTAAGTACTTCATCATTAATTCTTCATCTACATCTGCAATAGCTTCAAGCATCTTTTCACGCCACTCTTCAGCAACAGGGAGGAGATCATCCGGAATATCTTCATAGTGGAACTTAGCTCCGAGAGTTTCTTCATCCCAGATGATAGCTTTCATAGAAATAAGGTCTACAACACCCTTGAAGTTGTCTTCAGCACCTACGGGTATTTGAACAGGAACAGGCTTTGCTCCAAGCTTTTCTTCAACATCGGCTACTACTGCAAAGAAGTCCGCTCCAATTCTGTCCATTTTGTTAACAAAAATAATTCTTGGAACTCTGTACTTATCAGCCTGTCTCCAAACTGTCTCTGTCTGTGGCTGAACTCTACCAACAGAACAAAGGATTGTTACAGCACCGTCAAGAACACGAAGGGAACGTTCAACTTCAATTGTAAAGTCAACGTGTCCAGGGGTATCAACTATGTTAATTCTGTGATCTCTCCAAAAACATGTTGTCGTCGCAGAAGTAATTGTGATACCCCTTTCCTTTTCCTGTTCCATCCAGTCCATTTCGGCGGCACCTTCGTGCACCTCACCGATCTTGTGAATCCTACCTGTATAGTAAAGGATACGTTCTGTTGTTGTTGTCTTTCCTGCGTCAATGTGAGCAATAATTCCAATGTTTCTAACTTTTTCCAAAGGAACCTTAATTTGCTTAATCAAAGCTTGATTCTTACTCAACTTAGCCTCCTACACCTCTTTGGTTTACCACCTGTAATGAGCAAAAGCCTTGTTAGCTTCAGCCATTCTGTGGGTATCTTCTTTCTTCTTGTAAGCTCCGCCCCTCTCGTTATAAGCGTCAATAAGTTCGTTTGCAAGCTTATTAACCATTCCGCGCTCAGAACGAGCACGTGCAGCGTCCACGATCCACTTTAAAGCAAGATGTATTTGTCTTCTTTCATTTACTTCCATTGGTACCTGATATGTAGCACCACCAACACGGCGTGGACGTACTTCCATAATTGGTTTTACGTTTTCTACTGCTTTGTGAAATACTGCAAGTGGATCTTCTCCAAGCTTTTCTCTAATGATCTCAAAAGCACCGTAAACGATCTTTTCAGCTTTACTCTTTTTACCGTCCTTCATAACCTTGTTAATAAGCTTAGCTACAAGCTTGTCTCCATAAACTGGGTCTGTAAGAATTTCTCTTGGTGGAACAGGTCCTTTCCTTGGCATGTCCTTCCTCTCCTAATTATTTTTTCTGATCTTTAGGTCTTTTTGTTCCATACTTGGATCTTGATTGTCTTCTACCCTCAACGCCTGCAGCGTCAAGAGCTCCACGAATGATCTTGTAACGAACACCTGGAAGGTCCTTAACCCTTCCACCCCTTACAAGAACTACAGAGTGTTCTTGTAGGTTGTGTCCAATTCCTGGAATGTAAGCTGTTACTTCAATACCGTTAGAGAGCCTTACCCTTGCTACCTTACGGAGAGCAGAGTTTGGCTTCTTTGGTGTAGTTGTAAAAACTCTAATACATACCCCTCTCTTTTGAGGGCACCCTTGAAGAGCTGGGGCTTTGGAACGTTTAACTTTCTTCTCACGCCCCTTTCTTACAAGCTGGTTAATTGTGGGCATACTACTCCTCCTATTTTAGTTTGCGGGCTGAATATAAACAAAGGAAAAAGAGTTTGTCAAGAAAGATGATAATCCCCAAAAGTAAAAAAGCAAGCTTCCATAAAACTCCAAATGTAATAAAAGTTAACAACTTTTCTGCTTTCTTCTTTCTAACCTATCAAGTGCCTCCAAAAATGCTAAAGCTGATGCTCTAACAATGTCCGCATCTACTCCTCTACCGCTGACCCTAATTCCTTCTCCCTCAATAGTAAGGTAAACTTCAGCAAGAGCATCTGTACCGGCTGTAAGAGCTCTTATCTTAAAGTCTTTTAGAACAATTTTATCTTCTAAACCTAACGCATTCTTTATTGCCTTATAAGTAGCATCTACCGGTCCATTTCCAACGGCAAGTCCAAGCTTTTCCCCTTCTAAAGTCTTTACTTTCACAGTAGCAGAAGGGATTATTCCCTTACCGCTTACAGCTTGGTTATAAACTAAATCAAAAATCTTTTCTCTTTCTCCCTCAAGTCCTTCAACTATAAGTTCAATATCAACATCGTAAATTTCTTTTTTACGGGAAGCAAGTTCTTTGAATTTCGTAAATGCCTTCTCTATTTGTTCTTCGGAAAGCTTTATTCCCATCTCTTCAAGCTTTTTCTTAAAGGCGTGTCTTCCAGAATGCTTACCAAGAACAATCTTTGACTCTTTTAATCCAATATCTTCTGGCTTCATAATTTCGTAGGTTTCCCTTTTTGCAAGAACTCCATGCTGGTGTATTCCAGATTCGTGGGCAAACGCATTCTCTCCAACTATTGGTTTATTACGAGCAATCATCATTCCCGTTAATCTGCTTACAAGCTGGGAGGTTCTGTAGATTTGTGTTGTATCAATGTCTGTATAAACTGGAAACTGATCAGACCTAACTTTTATAGCCATAACTATTTCTTCCATAGCAGCATTTCCGGCTCTTTCACCGATACCGTTTATAGTGCACTCAACCTGTCTTGCCCCAGCTTTAACAGCCATTAAAGAATTTGCAGTAGCAAGCCCCAAGTCATTGTGGCAGTGAACACTAATAATTGCTTTATCTATATTTGGAACATTCTCCTTAATAGCCAAGATTCTTTCGTACCACTCATCAGGTATTGCATAACCTACGGTATCCGGAATGTTTACAACTTTTGCTCCAGCTTCAATTACAGCTTCTAAAACTTCAAAAAGGTACTTTAAATCTGTTCTACCAGCATCTTCAGCAGAAAACTCTACTTCTGCCCTTCCCTCACTTACATCTTGAATAAGTCTTACAGCCTCAACAGCTCTTTTTAGGGCTTCCTCTCTTGACATTTTCAGTTTATACTTAAGATGAATGTCGGAAGTAGCAATAAAAGTATGAATTCTTGGTTTTTCAGCTTCTTTTAGAGCATCCCAAGCGACTTTTATATCCTGTTCTACAGCCCTTGCAAGGGAACAGACTGAAGATCTCTTAACTTCTTTAGAGATTCTTCTAATTGCTTCAAAGTCTGCCGGAGAACTTATTGCAAAACCTGCTTCTATTACATCAACCCCAAGTCTTTCAAGTTGTTTAGCTATTTGAACTTTTTCGTCAACTGTTAAGTTAACTCCGGCAGTTTGTTCTCCATCCCTTAAAGTAGTATCAAATATGTACAACTTCTCCTTTTCCAAGGTATATCCTCCAAAATCTTTTTTGGAATTTTAAATTATTCCTTTCACGAGAAACAGCAAAGAGTAACTCTTCTTTCTTTTTCTAATTCTAAGAATTCTCCAAATTCATAAAGAACCTACTGTTTTCGGTAGAATTTCAAGATTGTATTTAAATGAATTTACTATTTCTTGTTCGAAATGATTTTTAGGATCATATAAATCTATCTTTTTGGTTTCTATTGTCTCTATTTTCACATTAGTGTTTCCTTTCTGATGAATCTTTTTCTTGGTTATAATTATTTTATTATTTTCCATACTCAAATTACAGAGTTCTGCTCTATACACATCATTTTCAATAAATTTTCTTATTTCTTGATATTCTTTCCTTTGTTTAGGGTCTTTCTCTTTCTTTATTAAATCATCTATTTTACATAGTATCCAGGATTTTGACATTTGTTTACCACAAAGAGTATTACCTAATTGGGACTTATTGTATTTGGATTCTGCTATTAGTACGTCTATTATTTTTCCTTTATTACTTCTCTTAATGTATAGCCCATCTATTCCATTTCTTCCTACTTCTCCAGGTAATTTTTCCCATCCTCCTAACTTATAGTATTTATCCATTATGTTTTCAGTTAACTTTCCTACAATATTATCTATTGTTTTAAGTTTTATTTCTGAGGTTTTTGGAATCCTTATGAATATTTCTTTATGTAGTTGAGATTTGGATATTATACTTTTAACGTTACTTAAAGATTTAGGATAAAGAATATATCATTTGTTACCCAAAATAATTATTTCTTTTTCTTCTAGATTTCTTATATCTTTAAGAGATTTCGCGAAAATTTTGAGATAAAGTTTCGAGTAATCAATTTTAGGAATTACCTTTTCTGTAAGAGTTTTTGGTAAAAGACCAAGGTCTTCATTTATTAATCTACCTTCCTTACTTTTTAAGCCTGCCCTTTCGATCAAACGAATTAGCTTACCTTTTTTAGAGAGCCCATAAGATTTTGTGCTTCTAGGAATTTCATCCTTTAATATTTTCCTGAGAACCCAATTTACTACTCCAGCATTACTGGGAATGTATGATTCGAATAAAGTCACTATAGTTACGATTGTGATTATCTTCTTCATTCCTCCCCTCAAAAACTCTAGTATTAATTATGATACATGCTTTATATGCTTGATTTTGAAAATCTTTTATGGTATTCTCAAAAGTCTGTTTCAATTTAGTATCTATTCCATATGGCGAAAGTTCCAACTTAGCTTTAATATAAAGATATTGTTCTACAAGCATCTCTGCTAACAGTTTTTCTATATTTTTTCTAAGAACATCATTGTAGGACGATGTTAGTGCATCTGTTATTAGAGATAACAACAGATTTAAAGGTAGTGATACTATGTTTACTCCATGTAAAATTAAGATTTTGTTGACATTAGATTTAAGTGCTTCTATAGAGCTAAGATCTATGTGCAGAATATCGGACTTTTTAAAGGGTATATCCCATTTATCTATGTTGAATTTTGGTTCGGATTTAATGGTAAAAGCAATTTCATCATGTAACTTTGTATACTCATATAACTCCCTATATAATAAATAAAGTAAATTCCTCGATTCCTGATCAGCAAGTTGTTGATTGTATTCATAAATCCTTTCCATAGCATCTTGTAACATATCTCTATTCAGAAAATAGTCTTGATAGAGGTTAATCAAAAATTCTGTCTTATTATCAGACTTAAAATAATTGACTAAAGTATCGGAGGATAGAAGCTTATTTATAAAGAGGTCAGAGTTAGTTTTTCCAACATTAATAAGATAGGTCGCAAGATCATTAAGTATATTACTTTTTATGTTTCTGAGCTTGGCAGCATAACTTTCTATCATTTCTAAATTTTTATCTAGGAAATCGTCCACTTCTTTAGAACATTTTTTTGATATCCCCTTCTGTATTATGCTCGACAGATTTTTCTTTTGTTGTTTGGTTAATATGTTATTATAAGCTGTCATGTATATCGAACTAATAGTTATTATTTTATTAAGTTCCTCTATAGAAGTACGAGAATCTTTTAGTTTCTTTTCAAAGATGGATATATCATCCTGTATGAGTCTTATCTTTGAACAAATGTTCTTTTTTTTATTAGCTTTTACTATTAGAATCTTAATATCTTCTTTTTGATCATTATCAGATATCAAGTTTTCCGCAGAAATTAGTTGATTGATAAAAATATCAAAATCCTCTATCCTAGCTTTTAATGGATAATTCATACAGGTTGAATACAAACTACTAAGTATTTTCTCTTGATTGATTACAAACTTTTCTATAACTCTTTCTCTTTTTAACTCTTTTAAGAGTTCCTCGCAGGCTTTAATGCTTATTAATTGGCATATTTTATATACTTTACCTTGCAGATGAGGCAATTCATCTAATACTTCTTGAAGATTAGAAGAAGAAACTAGCTTTTCATATCTTAAGTGGATCTTTACTAATTCGTTTTCCACCATTTTTATATATAAGTATCCACATATTGAAATTAACAACAATAAAAAAACTATGTATTTTATTATTCGTCTCATAACCCATCCCCACTTTACTTAATTTTATTTAAAAATTTATTTTGATCTTGGATAGAAACTTATACTTTTCAAAACTATCTTAATTGAAAACTGATTAATTCAATAAAGGACTTATTTGCCATCTTTTCTTTCCTCATCTTCCCTTTCTTTTGAGGCAAACAGCTTAGCTAAAATCACCCCTGCCAAAAATCCCCCAATATGAGCAAACCAAGCAACTCCACCCATGCCAAGATGGTTTATAGAAAAGAGAGCACTTATAAACTGCATAAAAAACCAGAAGCTAATCCAAATCACTGCAGGAACGGCAATGATATCTATGAAGAAAAGAATGAAGATTAAAGTTATTATTTTTGCTCTTGGAAATAGAACCATATAAGCACCTAAAACTCCACTTATAGCCCCGGAAGCTCCTATTAGTGGAATGTCAGAGTCAGGATATACAGCCACCTGTAAAAGAGCTGCTACTATTCCACAAACAGTGTAGAAGATAAAAAACTTTAACTTTCCAAAGTAATCTTCAACGTTATCCCCAAAAACCCAAAGGAATAGCATGTTTCCAAGTATGTGTAGTATTCCCCCATGAAGGTATTGATAAGAAATAAGCGTTCCGTATGGAGCAAGTGGAGAGGGTGGAGGAAGGTCTACACCGTGGGATATTTCAAAGGGAATAACTCCAAACATTCTTAAAAACAATTGGTTGTAAGGTCCAAGAATAAGCTCATATAGGAAAATAAGGACGCATACAACAATTAAGAAAATAGTAACTACAGGCTTAGACCGACTGGGATTAATATCTTTTAAAGGAATCAACTTTTATCCCCCCCTATCCTGTACTACCAAAACCTCCCTCTCCTCTTAACGTTCTGTCTAAAGAGTTAACTATTTCCATCTCAAGAGGGAAATATCTTCTTGGAATAAGCTGAACAGCTCTCCAAGGAAGTTTCGGATCTTCTTTTGAAGGATCCACTTTTATAAGTGGAACTTTAATAGTTCCACGGTAGGTCATATCTATTATTCCAACAGAATTCGCCAAGATAAAACCGCTCTTATAAATTGAAGAACGAGGAACAAGATCAAAGTAGTAACCTCTTGGAGGAGCTACTCTTACACCGGTATCAAAGAAATAGAGATTTCCTTCTTTTTTTATAAGCTTAACAAGATGTAAATCCCAACCACTATCAGATATTCTCTTTTTAAATGGAGGTAAAGCTCCCTCTTCAAGAGAAATTTTAAAAGATAGTCTTTCCCATGAGTCTCCAGTAAGAAGAGAAAGAAACTTTTCAAAGAAGTATTCAGACTTTTCTTCGCAAGGTTCATCATAAAGGGAATGTAAGAAAAGGTCTGCATTATCACCTGTTATAAAGGCACCTTCTTTACTAAACGTTGGGAAAAATTGAGAAAGAGTTTTTTTCATTTCTTCTTTAAAGTTATCTATGAAAGGAACGTAAACCGTTTTACTTCCCCAAAGACCCTTTGCTTCAAAAACCCCTTTTATAAAAGAAAGATCTACTTCTTTAACTTCAGGATAAGATGAAAGAATGAGGAGGAAGTTATTCCCCCTCTTTTCTAACTTACCGCCAAAGGTATTAAAAATTTTAACAGCAACATCTAAGAATCTTTCATTAAACTCTATAGTTAACCCTTTAGCGTATATCCAACCAGCAGCCCAATTACTCATCTTGCTTCTCCGGATCTGCGTAAAATCCACCTTGTTCTCTTAATTTCTTTTCCTCTTCAAGAGTTACATCAATTCTACTAAGTTTTGGTCTTCCAAGAGGATCAAACTCTAAGATCTTAACTGGAATGACATCGGAAACTTTTATCTTCTCAAAAATGTTCTCTTGAACATCTTTTGGAAGCTTAGAAATGTGAATTAGACCTATTTTTCCTGGAACAAGCTCTACGAAAGCACCGTAGTTTTCAACCCTTGTAACCTTTCCAAGGTATGTTCCACCAATTTCTAAGTCTCTTGTAACATCTTCAATCATCTTAATAGCCTGAGCTGCAGCTTCTTCGTTTGGAGCAGAAACTAAAACAGTTCCATCTTCTTTAATGGTTATCTTAACTCCTGTCTTATCAATAATTGTCTTAATCGTCTTTCCAGAAGGTCCTATGAGATCACGGGACTTTTCAGGTTCAATCTTTGTAGAAACTATCCTTGGAGCGTATGGAGAAATGTTCTCTCTTGGTTTAGAAATAACTGCATCCATCTTATCAAGGATGTAAAGCCTTCCTTCCCTTGCTTGAGCTAAAGCTTTTGATAGAACTTCTCTGCTTATTCCTTTAACCTTTAAGTCCATTTGGATAGCAGTAACGCCTTTTCTCGTTCCAGCTACCTTGAAGTCCATATCTCCAAGGTGGTCTTCGTCTCCTAAGATGTCCGAAAGAACAACAAACTTATCTCCTTCCATGATAAGTCCCATAGCAATACCGGCAACTTGTGCCTTAATAGGAACACCAGCATCCATTAGAGCCAAACTTCCACCACAAACTGTTGCCATGGAAGAAGAACCGTTAGACTCTAAAATGTCAGAAACAACGCGAATTACGTAAGGAAACTCCTCATCTGACGGTATAACTGGAGCTAAAGCTCTCTCTGCCAAAGCACCGTGTCCAATTTCCCTTCTTCCAGGCTTCTTTAAAGGAGAAATTTCTCCTACGCAGAAAGGAGGGAAGTTATAGTGAAGCATAAATCTTTTCTGTTCTTCTGGCATTAAACCTTCTACAAGCTGGTATTCTTCTGGTGTTCCTAAAGTAGCACTAACCAGCGCTTGGGTTTGTCCCCTCGTAAAGAGTGCTGATCCGTGAGCTCTTGGAAGTAAACCAACTTCAATAGAAATAGGTCTTATTTCATCAGGTTTTCTACCATCAATTCTTATACCTTTTTCAAGAACCATACCTCTTACAAATTTCTTTTCAGCTTCGGCAAACGCTTCTTTTGCAAGACCGTGTTCTTCTTCTGGAATGTTTAACTCTATAAGCATAAGTTCTTCTAACTCTTTAAGCTTCTTCTTTCTTTCAGCTTTATCTTTTATGGTTATTATTGGTTCAATTCTTTCAAACACCCATTTTTCAATTTTGGCTTTTGTATCTTCATCAAGAGAAGGGGTAATAAATTCGTACTTTTCTTTTCCAGCTAATGTTCTCAATTCTTCTTGAGCCTTTATAGACTTTTTAATTTCCTCATGTGCAAGTTCTATCGCATCAAGAATTTCTTCTTCAGGAACTTCCTTTGCTCCTCCTTCAACCATTACAACAGCATCTTCTGTTCCTGAAACTATAAGGTTTATATCAGCTTCTTGAAGCTGCTCGTAAGAAGGATTTATGACGAACTTTCCGTTTACTCTTGCAACTCTAACAGCTCCAACGGGCTTTTCAAATGGAATTCTTGAAATATGTAATGCCGCAGAAGCACCGTTTATGGCAAGAACCGCAGGGTCGTTTTCCTGATCTGCAGATATAACAAAGGCTATAACTTGAACATCGTTTCTAAAACCCTTTGGAAAAATAGGTCTAATGGAACGGTCTATAACTCTTGACTTTAAAATTTCTTCATCGGTTGGTTTTCCTTCTCTTTTTATAAATCCCCCTGGAATTTTTCCAGCAGCATAAGCTTTTTCTCTATACTCAACAAGAAGCGGAAAGAAATCGACATCTTCTCTTGGTTCATCGCTCATAACAGCAGTAACAAGAACCATAGTATCGCCTTGAGAAACAATAATAGCTCCATCAGCTTGCTTAGCCACTTTTCCGGTTTGAAACCTTAGAGGTCTTCCCCCAACCTCTATTGCAACTTCTGAAATAGACATTCTTACCTCCAACTTTTGGCTTTATTCAAAATAATAACATGGACACACCTATTTTATTCTTGTTTTTCATTTAAGAAAAGAAGGATAAAGACCTTTGAAGGGACTTTAGGTTAAACTGAAGAGGGCAGAACGCCCTCCAAGGATTACTTTCTTAGACCAAGCTTAAGAACAATGTTTTGGTATCTGTTAAAGTCCTTCTCTCTAAGGTACTTAAGAAGCTTCTTTCTTCTTCCAACAAGCCTTTGAAGAGCTCTTTTATTGTAGTTGTCGTGCTTGTGAACTTTAAAGTGCTCTGTAAGGTTCTTTATCCTTTCTGTAAGAATAGCAATCTGAACTTCTGGGGAACCTGTGTCCTTCTCGTGAAAGCCGTACTTCTTTACAATCTCTTGAACAACATCTTTATCTACTGCCATCTAAAAACCCTCCTTATAACTTTTCACCGGTGGCAAAAGGCAAATGGAAATTTATCAAAGTCATTTAGAGTTTTCAAGCATCCTCTCTAAGGATTCTATTTCTTCCACTTCTTTTAACTTACTGTAAGCTCTTTTCTTAAGCTTTTCGTCAGGAGAATTATTTAAAATCCCTCTATAATACTCTTTTGCTTCCCCGTATCTTTTTTCTTCGAAAAGAGCATCTGCAACTATTTCAGCAACTTCCCAATACTCATCCTCAGGAAGATCTGGGTTCTCCAAAACAAACTCTCCAATCTCTATAAGCTCACTTAACCTTTCCTGTTCAACAAGTATTACAGCAAGATCAGAAAAAGAATCAAGTAAAGTCCAAACATTATCAGAAGTTTCTATCATTTCCTTTAATATCTCTTCTGCCTCATCATACCTTCCTTTATCTATTAAAAATTCAGTAAAAGTCTTTTTAACGTCCTCTAGAAGGAATGATTCTCCGTAACATTTAGAAATAGCTAATCTGTAATAGTATTCTGCTACATCTTCCTTACCTAGAATATCAAACAGGGCAGCTGCACTTAAAATGACGTAAACAGCATCAGGATAGAGTTCCAAAGTAGAAAGAACAACCTCTAAAGCTTCTTCGTAACTTTCATTTTTTACCATTACCTCCGCAAGTGCTTGCCTATACTCAATATTCATAAAGTCCATCAAACACGCTTTTGAAATTTCATTTTTAGCATCTTCCATCCTTCCCATATCGGCATAAAGTTTTCCAAGCTCAAAGTGAAGATCCGGAGAACCAATTCTCTCTACTCCTGAGAGAAGAACTTCTGCTGCTTTTTTAAAGTGTTTCTTTATCGCGTAAAGGTGCGAAAGTTCTAAATAGAAAGACTCACTGTAAGGATCTAAAGTTATAAGCGTCTCTAAGGCGTTTATCATCCCTTTATAATTGCCAATCTCTCTGTAAAGCTTATAGAGTTCCCAGTAAGCCTCTTTCTCAAAAGGATTTAGTTCTATCGATTCTAAAAGTTCTTTCTCCGCATCTTTAAAGTTTCTCTTCTCTATAAGCTTTGAACCTTTTCTTATTTTTTCCTTGGAGCGAATTTCAGTGTCAAGGAATTTTGCTTCATCAAAGTAAGCTTCTGCTTTTTCCCTATCTCCAAGACCTTCGTAAGCCTCTGCAAGCAAAAGGAAAAAATCGACATTTCTTACCTTATGCTTAAACTTTTCTAATTCTTCTACCGCCTTTTTAAAATTCTTAGCCTTAATAAGGTGCTCCGCTTTCTTAATCAGAGAAGTTAGTTCGACTTGGGAAAGGTAGGAGTTCTTCTTATAGCTCTTTTTCACTTAAAGACTCCTTAGCTTGAGAAAACCGTTTATTTTAAGTATAAATCCCTATTACGAAAATTCAAGAAGTTTTCGGAGGAAAAATGCTTTCGAAAATTAGAAAAAACATGAGGGCATTTAGTATACCCTTATGGATTGTGGCTGCTTCCTTTGTTGGAACGATTTTTCTGGTTTGGGGAAGGGGGTCAGTTGGAGGACCATCGGCAAATGAGGTAGCAACGGTAAACGGGAAACCTATTGACTTGGTAGAGTTCAATAAAGAATACAATCGAATCATTAATGAAATTAGGGCACAATTTGGTGATAACTATGGCAAACTCTTTAAAGATAAAGAAATTAAAATAGCTACTCTCCAAAGGCTTATCATAAGAGAACTTTTACTCCAAGAAGCTGAAAGACTAGGTATAAAAGTTAGCGATTGGGCAGTAGCAGAAAGGATAAAGTCCATTCCGTCTTTCCAAAAAAACGGAAAGTTTTCAGAAGAACTTTACTATGAGTATCTAAAAGCCAACAGACTCACACCTAAGGTTTTTGAAGAAGAAGTTAGAAAAGATTTACTCGTCGAAAAGCTTTTAACTGTTATCGAAAATTCACCTTCAATCACTGAGTTTGAACTTCAAAACCTTTACAGGAAAACTTTTGGCAAAAGGGAATTTAAATACAAAATATTTAAGTTTTCAGACTTTAAAGTGAATGTTTCCAGGAAGGAAGTGGAAGATTTCTATAACAAGAACAAAGACCAGTTTAAGGAAAGGGTAGGTGAAAAATATATGGTAGTGAAAATTTCAAAGGAAAAAAAAGATGCAAAAGAATTAGCCAAAAAAATTTACTCTTTAGCGAAAGAAGGAAGTATAAAAGAACTTTCAAAGCTTAACCCTATTGAACTAAAAGATAAAGAGCTTTTGGAAAAATTCAAAAATAAAACTTATGGATTTTGGAGCGATAATAAATTCTACTATGTTCTATTTAAAGATAAAGGAAAAACTATAGTTAAACCTTTAAAAGAAGTTTATAAGGAAATAGAACTTATAATAAAGGAACAAAAAGCCTCTCTCCTTGCAAGAAAAGAAGCTGAAAAGTGGCTAAAAGAAAAGAAAAAATTACCTTTGAAAACACCTCCACTTAATAAGGACGACTTTTTCAAAAACTTTAAACCTTTAGATTTAGGTAGCATCGAAAACCTTTTTGATGCTCCAAAAGGTAAAAGAATACTTTTAGCCCTGACAGACGGTTTTGGTGTATTTGAACCGGTAAGCGACCTTGAGGTTGACAAAGTAGAAAAAGAAAAGATGGATGAACTAAGAAAGTTAATCTACAACGTAAAAGTAGAAAGCAATTACCAAAACCTTGTAAACCTATTACGTCAAAAAGCAACCATAAAAATAAACGAAAAGCTTTTCAAGTAGGAGATGTTATGAGAAGTATGACCGGCTTTGGAAAAGGTTCTGCTAAAAACAGCGAAATAGAGATAACTGCCGAAATACGTACGCTAAACGGTAAAGCTCTGAGGATTAGATACTCCATACCAAGAATTTTTAATCCTCTACTTAGTGAAATAGACGAAACAATAAAGAAATATTTAAAAAGAGGAGAAGTTGATCTCTACCTTAGCTATAAGTTTTCTCCAAACGTAAACATCGCCGTAAGTATCAACTATCAAGAAGCTTTAAGGTATATCGAAGCCGCAAAAAGAATAGGAGCTTTAGCTAACGAAAGGGTCAATCTTTCCTTAAGAGATATTCTCTCTATTCCTGATGTCTTTCAAAAAGAAGATGTAGATGTTCTACCGTACAAAGAAGTGGTTCTTGAGGCTTTGGAAAATGCCCTTCAAATGGTCGTTAGCGCAAGGGAAAAAGAAGGGGAAAAACTAAAAGCATACTTTGAGGAAAAGCTAGCTGTTATAGAGAAAACTCTAAAAACCATTGAAAATCAAATAGAAGGTATAGAAGAAAAGATCTTTAAGAGATTAAAAGAAAAAGTTCAAAAACTTTTGGATGGAGAAGAAACTGGAAGTGATCTTGAAAAACGAATAGAACTTGAAGTAGCTTTACTTTCTGAAAAACAGGATGTTTCTGAGGAAGTATCAAGACTTTATGCCCACATTGAAAGATTTAGAGAGTTATTAAATGAAAAAGAACCTGTCGGTAAGACTTTGGATTTCTTATGCCAAGAAATGCACAGAGAAATAAATACCTTAGGAAATAAGATAAAAGAGATAGATATTACCGACCCTATAATAAAGGTAAAGACAGAAATTGCAAGGATAAAAGAACAAGTGCAAAATGTGGAATAAGGAGGCTGTATGCCCGATAGGTTAAAAGGTCTCTTAATCGTAATATCCGCTCCTTCCGGAACAGGAAAGACAACGTTGTGTCAGATGCTTCTTGATGAGTTTAAAAACTTAGAGTTTTCGATATCTTACACGACAAGGAAACCACGAAAC